>DXXH01000064.1:0-14823 GCA_019416395.1 Clostridiales bacterium | reverse complement strand
CTATGGACCTGATCCTTTGCATAAAAAAAGACAGTGAAAAAATTCACTGTCTTTTCTTACCTATAAAAATCACAAAAATCTGACCCTGTTCCCGGCAGACAACAACACCTGAAACCTGCACCTAAAAGAATTATCCATTTTCCTGAGACGCTGGGTTATCATAAGGACGTGCTGCAACCTCTCTGTAAAAAATGCGATTCGAGCTGCACATATCGGCTTTCACAAAATCGTGGAAACGAAATGGATTATGCGTGAGCGGGATACAATGGCTCTATCGTTTGCACCAGCTGTCCGTTACTGTCTTTTTTCTGGGTGACCACACCCCATTCCCTGCCGTTTGAATAGAAACAGCGAAAATCCTCGGAATGAAATTTGGGCGCGAAGGACATCTCCCCATCAGCTTGGTAAGAGAACCCGCTAGCTGCAACGATAAGCCCCCAGCTGGCCATACTGCGTGTATAGTGATAACCACATTCCACCTCGTCAAACGGATTGCGATTGCGGCCATTGTACCGCCCCCGTACACCTCGCACAATCTCCAATGCTTCTTCCGGAAGTCCAGCCCACAGCATAGTGGAAGCTACTTGATATTCAATGCCAGACCAAACTTCGTCCGAATAGACAAAGGGGAATCGTGGCCTGCCCCCCTTGGGCCATGAACACAACAATAAACCCTTTTCGTCCTGCAATGCGTATGTGCGTTGCACATGGCTGAAATCGGCAAAATGATCCTTGAAATTATACCGGAAGATGCTTTTCAACGCTTGCTTCACGTGGCTCTCTGGAAGAATATAGCCCAGCCCTGCCATAAAAGCTACATACTGACCCAGCAGCTGGTCTGCTAAAACGCCTTTTCCATATTGATATTTGTATTGATTCAAGTCGTCAATCTTCTGCTCGTAATACTCCCCGTTCCAGAGAAGCTGATCCATCAATGCCCCGCCTTTTTCTGCCAGCTCCAGATACTTCCTGCCCCGTTCCTTTTGCCCCAGCAGACAGGCAATCTGGTTGCCCGCCCGCAATGCCGCATAAAACATACTGTTGGTCATGGAAGTAATTCCATAAAACTCGATATCGTAAGTATTGTGCTGCTGGCTATCCAGCACGCCGTCCCCATCCTGATCCCAATGCGTTATGGAAAAATCCAAAGCTCTTAAAGCTTGTTCTCCCACTTTCTGCAGGAAATCCAACTTTCCTGACAGCTTGTATTCCCGCCACAAACGCACGATGGTTCCCAACTGCCCGTCAGCAGCAGGATACATCTCCCATGTGGTTCCTTCCAACATGCGTTGAGCGCGGAAATGCATATTCCCGTCTTCTTCCGTTTCCCACAGAAATTCCGTTTCTCGCATACTCCTCTCCAAATCAGGGAAAAGGAAGGCAAGGGTCTGCTCATAATTCCACACATGGGTACAATTGCCATGGCAGCTTCCTTCCTGCTGGTGACAGCCTTCCCACCCCATGAACATTCCGTTTTCCAACCAGAAACAGGTGGTACTGCGCAGAACCGTTATATTGGAAGAAGCCGCGTCTAAGATCTCTACCGGCAATGTACTTTCAAAAAAGGCTTTATGAAACAGCATGGTGGCGTTTTCCAATCTGGGCATTTCCGCTACCATGTATTCCGCCACTTCACAGGCGTGGGCAAATTTCAGCCCATAGTGATTTCGGATTGTCTCCGATTGGGTAATGGTATTGGGATCATAGTTTTGATCCCAGGCCCGTTTCCGGTTGGGGAAATACCAGGTAAGAAGGAACTCAAACACATACTCTTCTCCTGCTGCCAACGTATGATGGGCGGCCACCCCGCCTACATGCTGCTTGTCCTGATTCAAAATCTGAGTATCTGTGATCCCGCCTTCTGCTGATACAAAGTCCAGTTTCCCGTCTTGGCAAAAATCGTCCCAGTAGTCCTGAATTCCGTCCCACCAAGAACCTGTCAAAAAATTGGGCTTGACGGTATATTCTGGATTCGTCGTGCAAAGCGCCATGCTCGCTTTCATGGGGTGCCAATCCGGAAATCCCACAGCGTCCATGCGCAGGCCGTTAAGGCCTTTTCCCTCATAGGCATGATTTTGAGAATCCCCATAATACACGGGATACTCAAACGTTTCTGTTCCTAAAGCCGTGGTCATATTCGCCATACTTCCCGCAATGGAAACAAATACTGGCTTTTGGGAAAGATTGCGCACACGGTAGCGGATAACCGCCCCCGGCAAGCCGGAATCCTCTGAGTTAAGGGGAATAAACGGGGTATATGACTCCATAGCTACCTGAACTGGCAAGCGCTGGTCGAAAAACTCCACCAAACAAAGAGGATACTCTGCCCGTATAGTCTGGCTCTGCATACGAGGCAATCCCCCCAGATCTGCACTGAAAACACCGCACGCAGCGGAATAAGGCGGCTGCAAAGCGCCCTCCAGCATAATATTCCGGATTTCGCCATCGCATTCCGTGTGAATGGCAAAAAAGGAATAGGGAAATTTATTTCCTTTTCCTGGCCGGTTAAAGAGTTCCCGATCACACAACTGTCCCCGGCTCCCTACAGAAACATTTCCCGTGCCAATTCCTCCCAACAGAAACCGGAATTCCGAAGCGCCAGAATCATAGGCAGGCAACGTGTGCAGCCGTTGAGCAAACGGACTTCTCAAAGTGTACTCCATAACAACTTCTCCTCATAATAGTATTTTTTATATTGAGATGCTTCTTTTTCCCAACGAAAAAGAGCTCCCCAAGTTTCTTTGGCTTTAGTTTTTCTTTCCCGAACAAAAACTTCCGTTTTATAGTAAACGTTTACTATAAATGGTAACCAACACCCCAATCTCCTAAAGATGGCGGGAACTATCGGTTTCCGGGGATCAAATTTTTCACAAAACAGGAAGGGCGTCTGGCTTTATCCCTGCTATCTCCAATCACCCATGGGCTAACACCGTCTGCGCGAAAACACCGGACCAAATATACATGCCAGTCAAGAATCTCTTACCAGGACACGCACAGATTGCCCTTCAATCAACTCCTTTTTGAAAGTGTAAACATCCCCATTCCCATAGGAAGAACGCGTTTTTTTCACAATACGGTTTAACAGCAATTCACCCGCTTTCCGGCCGATTTTTTCAGAAATATCGGACATATGCGTGATTTCCCGCTCCATCAGTCCCGGCGCGCACAAAGGATCATAGCTGACCAGGGAAATCTCTTCTGGAATGCCCACCCCTTGTCTGCGCAACTCAGATAAGGCTCCCTGTGCCATCAAATTACTGGAGCAAATTAACGCGTCGGGCAAATGCTTTTTTCCTGCCAGAAGCTTTCGAACTTGGGCTTCAGCTTTTTCCCGGCTAAAATTTGCCACTAGCTCAAACTCGGGTAAAACCTCCAACCCATGTTTCTCCATGGCTTTCAGGAAACCCTGCCGCCGCTCGTAGCCGGTATGCTGCTGAAGATTTCCGTGCAGAATGGCAATTTTGCGATGGCCCTGCCGAATCAGATATTCAGTGAGTGCAACCATGGAAGCCCGTTCATCTGTGCCAACCACAGCAACATCTCCATCAGCGCACTCACTATCAATTAAAACACAGGGAATTTGAGCCTCTATTCCCTGAGCGGAAAAACCAGTTCTCGTACAACAGCTGACCACTACAAGCCCATCCACCTTGTACTGGCGGAGACTGTGCAGCAAAGTCTGCTCTCGTCTGTAAGATTCATCGCTGTTTAAGCAGAGCATCACGTATTTATTTTTTCGCAGAACACGTTCCAGAGCGCTGGCTATATTCATAAAGTAAGCGTTTGAAATATCTGGGACGATCAATCCGATCAAGTGGGTACTGTCCATTTTCAGGCTTCGGGCAGTCAGATCCACTTCGTAATCCAATTTCCGCACCGCTTCCAGAACCCGCTCACGGGTTTGATCCTTCACGGGATAATCTGTATGCAACACCCGAGAAACTGTAGCGGTAGATACGTTTGCCAGTTTGGCCACATCGACAATGGTTGCCCGTTTCATCTTTTTCACCGGCTATCTGAAGCCGTTCCTTTTCCTCAATTCTCATATAGTAATCGTTTACTATTACAAAATAGTGAAACACAGTTTCCTGTGTTTGTCAAGCCTTTTCAAAAAACACCTTTCATCTTTACACAAGATCCGGCTATCCCTGAAAAAACACGCTCAAACCATACCTTGATCGCAAAGATACTGGCGGATTTCCTGCTCCACAGCGTTTACCTCTTTTTCAAAAGCCTGGGAAGACACCCGCATGGCGCCACTGCCCAAGATGATCAGCTGCTCCGTTGCGTCTGAGGTAACGACCCGGGTATGGTACTTTTTTGCGATCTCATGAGTGGTTTTCTCGATATACATATCTGCGGTTTCCGCCTCTTTTGTGTACACCACGTACAGGTTGTGGTATTGCTCCACTTCCCGTTCCGCTCCCTTGACTTTGTAGGCGTCAAATACCAAAATGGGCACAATCTTCCGGTATCCCGCGTAATTACAGAGAATATCCATCAGCCGGTGCCGGGCCGCATCCAAATTGTCTTTCGCAATTTTGCTCAGACTTTCCCAAGAAAAAATCACGTTGTAACCGTCCACCAGTAAATGTTCCGGACCCTCTGGCCTAGGGCTGGAAACCGTTTTCGGCTGGGGGACCGTTTTGGGCTTTTTCACCGTCCGCAGCGCCTGCAACGGATCCCGCTTGATGGGACCATAGACACGCTCGAAAATCTCCATGAGCTCTTTGTCCGTAACCATCATTTTCTGATACGCTGCCCCCACCTGAGCCGGATTTTCCTCCGGCTCTTCCCGGGAGAGCCGCTCTTCCCTGCCCAGTACACTGGGCAAATGCATGCGGGAAGGCACCTGGTCCCAGCGTACCAGCTCCGCCGCCCCATGGCTGCAAAATACCGAATCTCCCGTATTTTGCAGATCCCCGTCTGCGTCGTAGCCCACCTGGGCTATCACCTCTTCTGCATTGTGGCAAGGAGCATAACCACCCGGCAAGCATTGAAGCTGTCCTTTGCCCCGGGTGTAAGAGGTCACCTCTAAAGCATACCCTCGCAACTCGGACACAGGCGCTCGGCCGGTAATCAAAGCGTCCGCACCCTGGGTGACTGGGGGCTGAAACTCCGCGCACAGCCTTGGCATATCCGCCAGCGCCCGGCCTACGGATTCCTGGGGCAGCCGCAGGCTGAATTCGTACCAGGGCTCCAGCAACACGCACCCCTGGTTGGCTTGGGCGGTGCGCAATCCCTGCCGCACTGCCCGGTATGTTGCCTGACGGAAATCACCGCCTTCGGTGTGCTTGATGTGGGCCTTCCCAGAACACAGGGTGATCTTCACGTCGGTCAAAGGGGAACCAGTAAGGGGTCCCAAGTGCTGTTTCTCCCCAAGATGGGTCAGGATCAACCGCTGCCAATGGGCGGCCAGGTCGTCCTCGCGGCAACAAGTATCGATCTGTACACCGCTTCCCGGGTCTCCTGGTTCCAACAGCAGGTGAACTTCCGCATAATGCCGTAAAGGCTCAAAATGCCCTACACCTTCCACCCGAGCATGGATGGTTTCTTTATACAGGATTCCACCCTCGTCAAAGGACACCTTCAACCCAAACCGCCGCTCAATCAGGCTTTGCAAAACCTCTAACTGCACTTCCCCCATAAGCTGCAAAAAAACAGTGGAAAGCCGTTCGTCCCAAACCACCCGCAGCAGGGGATCCTCTTGCTCCAGCTCCCGAAGCTGACGGAGAACCGTGTGGACATCACAGCCTGAAGGCAAAATCACCCGGTGGCGCATCACCGGCTCCAAGGATGGCGGCGCAGCGTCCGGCTCAAAACCCAATCCTTCACCAGGATAGCTGTCCGCAAGTCCTGTCACAGCGCAAACCGTCCCCACCGGGGCAACATTCAGCAATTGGAACTTTGCTCCGGAGTAAAGCCGGAGCTGGTCCGCTTTTCCACGCCACTGCTTTCTCCCGTCCGGACGGGAGACCAGTTCGGCCTTCACTTTCAACTCCCCGCCTGTCACTTTCAGCCAAGTCAGCCGCTGCCCGTCTTCGGACCGGCTGATTTTGAAAATCCGGGCGCCAAAATCCGGTCGTTCGGCAGGCGCCTTGGTCAGTCTGCACAGGGCGTCCAACAACTGGTCCACCCCTTCCAGCTTCAACGCTGAGCCAAAATAGCAGGGAAAAAGCTCCCGCCGAGAAATGGCTTCCGCCAGCTGCTCATCGGAAGGAGTACGGCCGTCCAGCACGGTGTCCAACAGCTCCTCGTTGCACAACGCCACTTGGTCCAAATAGCCTTCTCCCAGCATGTCCACACAGCCCCCATGAAAGCGCTGCCGCAGTTCTTCCATACGCTGCTGCCGGTCGGTTCCCGCCAGGTCCATTTTATTTATGAAAAGAAACACCGGAACCCCATGCCGCTGAAGCAGCCGCCACAGGGTTTCCGTATGACTTTGAATGCCGTCCGTACCGCTGACCACCAACACGGCGCAATCCATAACCTGAAGCGCCCGCTCCGCTTCGGCGGAAAAATCCACATGCCCCGGAGTATCCAACAGTGTCAGCTCCATCTCCGGCAGCTTGATTACCGCCTGTTTGGAAAAAATGGTAATCCCACGGGCCCGTTCCAGGGAATCCGTATCCAAAAAAGCGTCCTTGTGATCCACTCTTCCCAACTTTCTAAGGTTTCCCGAGCGGTACAGCAACGCCTCGCTAAGCGTGGTTTTCCCGGAATCCACATGGGCCAATATGCCAATGACCAGCCGTTTCATTTCGTCTGTATCCTTCCTACGTGTGTGCTTTTTCAAAATACTTTTCTATTATACCTCAAGCTGGGGCCGCTTGTACAGGACGGATCCTTTCAGGGCCTTCGTCGGCTTTTTTCTGTCCCAAACAAACCCGGAATTTCCGGTTTGGAAATTCCAAGGTTTTCCGCTTTTTGCCTTCAAGCTCCCGATTTTCCAGATCATATTGCCCTAAATCACGATTTTGAACCGACTGTAAATTGTGCACTTGTTGAAACGCGTCGGATATGCTATACTGGGTACAGCTTATGGGCAGTGCCAATGGACAATCCCTACAGAATGGAATAATTCCTTGACCCTTCCCACCGCACGTCCTATAAAAATCCTTAATAGCTTTAGGAGATGATATGTATGAAAATGGCGCCCGAATGGAATGACCGTTTGCGCCACTGGACGGCCACGTTGGCAACCGATTTTTACCGTCCTCTAGGGGATATTTCCTTTGAAGGATTTACCACCTACGACCACATCACCCAACAGGAAGCCCTGGAAAATAACGGCTACAAGCCAGTTCCTGTGGGCACTGATTGGGGAAACGAATGGGAATACATGTGGTTAAAAGGGGAAATCACCCTTCCTTCCGAAGCGGAAGGCCAGATGATCGTTTTGAACCTGAACCCGGGTGGTGAAACGACCCTGTTTGTCAACGGAGCCTCTTTCGGCACCTACCGGGCTGGCTGGGTAACGGTCCCCCATCACTTTATGGAAGACAACATTCTCACCGAAAAGGGAAAAGCCGGGGAAACATACTTGATTCAGGCAGAAGCCTACGCCGGACACTTTTATCCGGAAAGCCCCTTGCAGGGCTGCGCTACCGGCCCGGTGATTCCCGGTGCTTATACCGATCCTCTGGCTGGCAAGTTGCGGACAAAGATGGGCGAGAACACCTTCGGCATCTGGAATGAGGACGCTTACCAGCTTTGGATGGACGTTGTCACCTTGACCGAAGTGATGAACTGCCTGCCCGACAGCAGTCTCCGGGCCGCCAAAATTGGCAAAGCTCTGGAAAAATTCACCTTGGCCGTGGATTTTGAACAGCCTTTGGAAGGCCGTATCCAGGACTATAAAAAAGGCCGGGAAATCCTGAAGGAAGCCCTTTCCTGCGTTAACGGCAGCACTGCTCCCACCTTCTACGGAATCGGCAACGCCCACCTGGACGTGGCCTGGCTGTGGCCGCTGGCGGAGACGGAGCGCAAGGTGTCCCGTACCTTTGCCGCCCAGCTGCGCTTGATCGAAAAATACCCGGGCTACAAGTTCCTGCAGAGCCAGCCCCAGACTTATGCGTTCTGCCAGCAGTACTACCCCGAGCTGTTTGATCGGATCAAGGCCGCCATCAAGCAGGGTGGCTGGATCGCGGAAGGCGGCATGTGGGTGGAACCCGATACCAACATGACCTCTGGCGAATCCCTGGTGCGTCAGCTGATCCACGGTATGCGGTATTTCCGGGAAGAGCTGGGCGTGAATTGCGAAATCCTGTGGCTGCCGGACACCTTTGGCTACACTGCTGCTCTACCCCAGATTCTGAAAAGCTGCGGCATTAAATACCTGGTCACCCAGAAGATTTTCTGGAGCTACAACGGCGGGGAACAATTCCCCTACCACTACTTCACCTGGCGCGGCATGGACGGCAGTGAAATCGTTTCTTATCTGCCCACCAGCTACACCTATACCACCAATCCCAAACAGCTCATCGATGTGTGGGAAAACCGGGTGCAGAAAGACGGGCTGGATAAATTCCTGCTGCCCTACGGCTATGGAGACGGCGGCGGCGGTCCCAGCCGGGATTACATTGAATTCGCTCTGCGTGAAAAGAACCTGGAAGGCTGTCCCAAACTGGAAATGGCCCACCCCAGCAAGATCTTTGAGGATCTGGAAGCAGAAGGCGGACCGGAAAACACCTATGTGGGCGAGCTCTATTTCTCCTGCCACCGGGGCGTTTACACCAGCCAGGCCGCTGTGAAAAAAGGAAACCGGAAATCTGAACTGGCCCTTCGTGAAGCGGAATTGTGGGGTTCTGTGGCTGCCCAGAATGGCTTTGCCTTCCCCTATGCGGAATGGGACGCCGACTGGAAAAAGGTATTGCTCAACCAGTTCCACGACATTCTGCCCGGCTCCTGCATCGGACCGGTCTACAAAAAGGCCAAAGCCCTACACGATGAAACCATCGCTTCCGGCAAAGCCATCGCTGATGCCGCGGCCCGTTCCATTGCAGGCGACGGCAACAGCGAGTTGGTCTTTAACTCCTTGTCCTGGGATCGGGACGCTGTAGTGAAAAAGGCCGACGGCAACTACGCCCGTGTGACGATCCCCGCCTGCGGCTACACCACAGCTGTGGACAAGGGTCTTGCTCCCGAAGAGGCTGTAACCGTTTCCGCCGGTGAGGAAGGCGCTGTGCTGCAAAACGGCAAGGTCAAAGCCGTATTTGACAAGAACGGTGAAATGACTTCCTTCGTACTGCTGGAAAGCGGTCGGGAATTCGCAGCGGGCAGCATGAACCGCCTGCTCCTGTACAAGGACGTGCCCCGTCTGTTTGACGCTTGGGATATTGACAGCAACTACGAGCAGCAGTTTGTGGAAAGCGGCCACTGCACCGGTATCCGGGTAGTGGAAGAAAGCCCCTATCGCTGCGCTGTGGAAATCCAGCGGGCCATCGGCAATTCCACCCTCACCCAGGTGGTTTCCCTGGAAAGCGGCAGCATTCGCGTGGAATTCGATACCACTGTCCAGTGGCATGAACTGCACCGCCTGCTGAAAGTCAGCTTCCCTGTGGACGTTACTGCCACCGAAGGCGTGAACGAAATGCAGTTCGGTTACGTCAAACGGCCTACCCATCGTTCCCGTGCTTACGAAAAGGACCGCTTCGAGGTTTGCAACCACCGCTACACCGCTCTTTGCGATGAGAGCCACGGCGCTGCGGTGCTCAACGACTGCAAATACGGCGTAAGCATGTTGGAAAACACCATCAACCTGACTTTGCTCCGTGCTGCCGCTTCTCCGGAAATGGCTGCGGACAATGGCACCCACCACTTCACCTACGCCTTTACCGCTTGGGAAGGCAGCCTGCTGGATAGCCCCGTTGTCCGTCAGGGCTACGAGCTGAATGTTCCCCCGGTTCTGGTCTCCGGCCAAGAAGGCAGCAAGAGCTTCTTCACTGTGAAGGGCGCGGACAATGTCATCATCGATACAGTGAAGCCTGCTGAAGATCAAAGCGGCGACGTGGTTCTCCGCCTGTACGAAAGCAAGCACGCTGACTCCAACTGTGTCCTCAGCTGGAATCTGCCGGTAAGCTCCGCTTGCCTGTGCAACATGTTGGAAGAAGCGGACAGCTGCCAGCCCCTTACCGTAGAGGAGAACAGCACACAGCTTCATTTCCGTCCCTTCGAGGTAAAAACAATCCGGCTGCGCACCACAAAATAAGTTGTTTCTTTCCGTCAATGGGAGCTTTGTAGTGCAAAACTTTTTCCTAACAGAATAAGACAGGTAAACGAAAGACTGGATAACCTAACTAGGTTGCCCAGTCTTTTTGCCTTTCCAGAGAGTCGAAAAACGGTTCCCAGACCGCTTTCTATGTTCCTTCCCGGATATTTCTAAAAATGGCAATCTGCGGCCTTATCTCAAAAAAATTTTTTATCATAACTTTTTTGTATTGACTTTTCTTCAATCTAGTAGTATGCTATAGGCACAATCAAAAAAGGAGCTGTCGTTTATGAGTAAACGTATTGACCACGCAATCGAAGTTTGTCAGGAAGTTGAAAAACTGGTTATGGCACAATTGGATTTAGAACCCCAAATTGACACCGAAGAAGTGGAAGAATGCATCAACACAGCTTGTAAAACCATCGCCCTCCGAGAGAGGATCCAGCCAAGCACTGTAAAATCCCAACTCACCCGGGAATTGGGCCTTTCGTCCATGGCGAATCTGAAGGAACAAATTATCGACCATCTGGTGTCTGAAAATAAGCGCTACTCTTCCTTTTCAAAAACCCTCTGCACCCATCTGTGTGAAGACGACACAGAGGAAGCGGTCCGCAACCGTCTGGAAAAAATTTAACCGCCAACAGGCAGAAGCCCAACTTCAAAACAGCTTGAACCGCGCTACCGGTCTCCGGCCATCTGGAAAGGAACCAACATGAACATTAAACTGGAAATCGAATTGGACTATGACCCCGATACCAAAGAAGTGTCTGTGATTTCCTGTGTCCCGGTGGGAACAGAGGACGCACGTATTACTTATCTCCATACTCTTACAGGCACCCAAGTGAAATTTGGGGTATTGACTCTTGGCAAAAAATTCGGGAAATGGATTCCCTGTGGGATTCGGATCAACCTATACGTTAACGGAACCCCGGAAGGCTCCATAACCACTCATAAAAAAGTGGGGGGACGTATCGACGGCCTTACCAGTTTGTATAAAAAATATGCTGACTTATTTCAGGAAGGGGCAACCCTGCGCATTACATACGACAATGCCGAACATTCCCTCTACATTGCTGACGGCAGCAACCAGGATCCGGATGTTCCAGGCTAACACTCTAAGCGCCATTTCATGAATAAGTTTAAAGAGATACTGGGAAAATGAATTCCAGTATCTTTTTTATTTGAACTTTCCATACAAAACAGCTCCCCTGCTGCACGCTGTGGCTTTTCTGAAACTCCGGTAGACAAAAGAACGGTCCATGCCATCTCCCTTTGATCGATCCACCAAATTTCCAAGTTACTCGAATAATCCGTCAACTTTCAAAAGAAACTGATTCCGCTGGTACTCGATCAACCCGTCTTTCCGCATTTTCGACAGCTCATTGCTCATGGCGCTCCGGTCAACCCCCAGATAATCCGCCAGCTGTTGGCGATTATAGGGAATCTGGAAGGAACAACTCCCGGACCGCTTCGCGCATTCGGAAAAATAGGACATCAACCTGCCTCGAATGGATTTGGAACTGGTGTGCAGGATCCTTTGGGAAAGCTGCAAACTCTTGTACGCGCACACCGTCAGCAGGTTCCGCACCAGTTTGGTGTGAAAGGGACAAGCATTGGTACAGGTGGATAACACCCGTCCTACATTCATAAACAGCACAGTTGTGTCTTCCGCCGCAGATACGGAAATGCGCAAAGGTTCTCCCGGAATACAGGCATATACCTCAGCAAACACCGCCCCAGGGGCGACATACCCCAACACACTGTTATTCCCCCAAATATCCCCGCAGGAAATAATGGCCATGCCGGAAAGAACAATCCCCAGGCTTTCGGTAATCGTCCCCTCCGTAAGGATCACGTCACCCTTCTGGAACTTCTCTTCGACCGCCGCCAAACAATGCAGCAGGGAATCCACCTCGTTTTCTTCGATCCCTCGAAATAATTGGGTATCCGATAGAAGCAAACTCATATTTTTCTCCTTGTGTTGTTAAAACAACAGACTTTCACTCATGATTATAGTATACTCTCCTCGTAAATTCAAGAAACACAGAAAGGAAAATCTGTTATGATCCGAAAGATTATTCAAATAGACAAAGAAAAATGCAACGGCTGCGGTGCTTGCGCGGACGCATGCCATGAAGGCGCCATCGGCATGGTGGACGGAAAAGCTACTCTCCTGCGGGACGATTACTGCGACGGCCTGGGGGACTGCCTGCCCACCTGCCCCACAGGCGCTATCACCTTCGTAGAGCGGGAAGCTGCCGCGTATGATGAAAAAGCCGTTCAGGAAAATATGAAAAAGAAAAATAACGGTGCTCCCACGCCCCACGCCGGTTGCCCCGGCCATCAGATGCACCGCTTTGACCGGATTGCAGCGACTCCCGCCACACCTGCCCAGCCCCAGGCTTCCGGAACGCCTTCCCAGTTGGGTCAATGGCCTTGCCAGATCAAGCTGGTGCCGGTTAACGCCCCCTATTTTCAAAACGCCAAGCTGCTGATTGCCGCCGACTGCACCGCTTTCGCCTATGCCAATCTGCACCAGGAGTTTATGCGGGGGAAAATCACATTGGTAGGCTGCCCCAAACTGGACAGTGTGGACTACAGCGAAAAGCTGACGGAGATCATCAAGAACAACGACATTCAGAGTGTGACCATTGTGCGCATGGAAGTTCCCTGCTGCGGTGGTCTGGAGCATGCCGCAAAAATCGCTTTACAAAACAGTGGAAAATTTATTCCCTGGCAGGTGGTTACCATCTCTATTGACGGAAAAATTCTGGATCGCTAAGGAGGAATCCCTATGAAAGAGCCTATGAAAAATATCGCCAAATCGGAAGTTCTCACTTTAAAGGAACAGATTTCCTATCAGGAAGGACAGGTAGTCAGCAAGACGCTGGCACAGAACCCGGCAGTGAGCGTAACACTCTTTTCCTTTGACAAAGGTGAGGAGATCAGCACCCACGAATCCGGCGGGGACGCTTTTGTCACCTGCCTGGACGGCGTAGGGCAGGTCACTATTGACGGTCAGGAATATCTGCTGCGCGAAGGGGAATCCATTGTGATGCCTGCGGGTCACCCCCACGCCGTTTTTGGAAAAGAGCAATTCAAAATGCTGCTGGTGGTCATTTTCTGAGAAATATTCCCCCTGGAACAGCACAAAATAACCTTGAAAACCAATTGGAGGAATCTAACAATGGGCAACATGTTTTGCTTTCAATGTGAACAAACTGCCGGCTGCACTGGTTGCACCGGAAAAGCCGGTGTCTGCGGGAAACCCGCTGACGTGGCAAATCTGCAGGACGAGCTGACCGGCGCCCTGATCGGGTTGGCCCGGGTGATCGACGGCGGCGCTTTAGCCACGGAAGCCACCTGGAAGCTGATTTTGGAAGGGCTGTTCACCACAGTCACCAATGTGAATTTCAACGAAGAAACCATCACTTCCCTCATCCATCGTGTGCGCGAAGAAAAAGGGAACCTCTCCCCCATGTGTTCCGGTTGCGGCTCCCCCTGCGGCAAAAACGACGACTATGACTTGTCCAATCTGTGGAACGCCCAAGAGGATATCCGCAGTTTGAAATCCCTGATTCTGTTTGGAATCCGGGGCGTGGCTGCCTATGCTTACCACGCTATGGTTTTGGGCTATACCGACCAGGAGCTGAACCGCTTCCTTGCCAAGGCCCTTTTCGTCATAGGGGAAGATTGGGATATGGAACAGCTGCTTCCCGTGGTTTTGGAAGTGGGGAAATACAATCTGACCTGCATGGAGCTTTTGGACCGGGCCAACACGGAAACATTTGGCAACCCTGTCCCCGCCACCGTACCCCTCAAAGTGGAAAAGGGACCCTTTATCGTCATATCCGGTCACGACCTGCTGGATTTGAAACTGCTTCTGGAGCAGACCCAAGGGAAAGGCGTGAACATCTACACCCATGGGGAAATGCTGCCTGCTCACGGGTATCCGGAGCTGAAAAAATATCCCCATTTGAAAGGGAACTTCGGCACGGCCTGGCAGAATCAGCAGAAAGAATTTGCAGATATTCCCGCCCCCATCTTGTTCACCACCAACTGCCTCATGCCACCCAAGCCCAGCTACGCTGACCGTGTGTTTACCACAGAGGTGGTCTCCTACCCTGAGTTGGTCCACATCGGCGAGGAAAAGGACTTTACTCCGGTCATCGAGAAAGCTTTAGCTCTTGGGGGTTATCCGGAAGACCAGACGTTTATGGGAATCAACGGCGGTGAAACCGTCACCACCGGCTTTGGCCACGAAACTGTGCTGAGCGTAGCCGGCCAGGTGGTAGAAGGGGTAAAATCCGGAGCGATTAAGCATTTCTTCCTGGTAGGCGGCTGTGACGGCGCCCGGCCTGGCCGGAACTATTACACCGAGTTTGTAAAAAAGACTCCCGCGGATACGGTGGTGCTCACCCTGGCCTGCGGCAAATACCGGTTCAACGATCTGGACCTTGGCACTATCGGAAATCTCCCCCGGCTGATGGACATTGGCCAATGCAACGACGCTTACAGCGCTATCAAAATCGCGCTGGCTCTCGCGGAAGCCTTTGATTGCGGCGTTAACGACTTGCCCCTTTCCATGGTCCTCTCCTGGTATGAACAAAAGG
>DXXH01000063.1:1571-15263 GCA_019416395.1 Clostridiales bacterium | reverse complement strand
TGGAAGGAAAGCCGGACTGGCTGCCCGACTTTCCTGTCCAAATTTATTGTAATAGAGCGCCGCTGAGAAGTCCCTGTTCCAGTGGGGAATAGACCTGCAGTGTAATGCCGTTTTCTTTGCAGAGAGGGAACAGGTCTTTCTCAACGCTACGGTCTAAAATGCTGTATTTTGCCTGCACCAAGTCCAGCTGGCCATATTTCAGATATTCTCGAATCTGGTCCGGCGTCACATTGGCAGCTCCGATCGCCCGGATTTTTCCTTGGCGTTTTAACTGGTTGAGAACAGTCATAGTTTCCGAAATGGGTGTAAAACAAGGTTCAACCGACTGCCAGTGAGTCATGTACACATCCACATAGCTGGTTTGAAGGCGCTGCAGGCTTTCTTCAATTTCCTCCTGGATGGATGCGGGAGAAAGGTTTTTATATAGTTGTCGGTCGCCCAGCTTGTTAAACAGGCTGCCCTGTCGGTTCCAGACAATTCCGCACTTGGTGATGAGGCAAATCTCCTCCCGATTCATGACGGAAAGGGCTTTGCCCACAATACGTTCGCTTTCTCCGAAATTGTAGCCTGGGGCCGTGTCAATTACATTGACCCCCAACTCCAGGCAACTGCGGATGGTTTCCACACCCTGGGTAATTTCTTTCCCTCCACCCCAGGCTGGACCTCCGCCGATTGCCCAGGTCCCCAAGCCTATCCGGGAAATGTCCTTTTCCGTTTTTCCTAACTTCATCCTTTTCATAGGGTAGCCTCCTTTCCGCTTTCCAATTTTTGACGGTAGTCCGTCAAGCGTATGTCAACCTGCTCCCTGCTTTGTACGCCGGAAGTTGCTCCGGGATGCTGGACGGAAATGCTTGCAACGGCGTTTCCTAGCAGAGCGCACTCCCAGTGAGAGCGCCCTTCTAGCAGTCCTGAGAGAAATCCGGCGGCAAAGTTGTCTCCTGCGCCGATAGTGTCTATCGCCTGGATGCCTGGATAGGCGGGTAGGATAAAGGTTTCTTGGCGGTCTTGAAAATAACATCCCTGTCTGCCCGTTTTAATCAGCACATGGCCAAGGCCGGTATTCAAAAAGACTTGGGCAATTTCCGGCAAAGTGTCCTTGCCAGTCAGCAGCCGGGCCTCTTCATAATTAGGAAAGAAATAGTCCACCAGAGAGAGCGCGGTTTCAATATCCATTAAAGTTTCGCCCAGGCGGGGATGAATCATGTCGGCACAGATCAGTATGCCCTGCTCCTTAGCCTTGTAAAAGATAGGCAGCAGGGCAGCTTGGTCCAACCTGGGCGCGTTGAAAAAGCTGCCCAGGGAAAGTAACTTTGCTCCACTCAAAAACGCGGTTTGAATATGGCGGCCCTCCAATTTCCACAAGCTGCCGTTTCAGTTTGTGATAAAGGTCCGCTCTCCGTCCTCTGTTACCAGGCCGATGTTGATAGAGGTGTCCACCTGGGCATCTACTGCGACCCCTTCCCAGGCAATCTGGTTTTTTTGGCAAAAATCCAAAATGAATTTTCCGGCGGGATCTTGTCCCACCATGCTCAGCAGCCCGGTCCGGTGACCTAGGCGAGAGAGAATGGCCGCTTCGTTAAGAGCGTCCCCACCCACTGTCATGCGAATTTGTTCCACCGGGTAGGAAGCTGTTTGAAAAACGGCCTTGCTCACCGGGCACAGGGGGATGTCTACCAGGGCGGCACCCACGCAGATGACCTCTGGAGTGCTTGTCATAGTTTATCCCACCTTTCCATCCGCGCCAAAGAGATGGATCTTTTCCAATGCCCGCTGTTTGATCCTGTTCCGCACGGTTCGTTCGACAGCTAGGAAAGGCTGGTCTACGTTGGCGTATACTGCGTCCATGGCGGCCTGGCACAGCTCGGTGTGGATGTTGATCTTGGCAATCCCCAGGGAGATGGCCCTGCGAATGTCCTCATCCCCAATGCCAGAGGCGCCGTGTAGCACCAGCGGCACAGAAACAGCCTCCCGTACCCGGCGAATCACCTCAAAATTCAGCTTTGGCTCGGATGTGTAAACGCCGTGCTGGTTCCCAATTGCCACTGCCAGAGAGTCGCAGCCAGTGCGCTGGACAAACTCAGCGGCCTGGTCCGGGTCCGTGTAGCGATAGTTTGCCAGGGCCTCTTCGTAGACGGTTTCGTTGCCCACATGCCCCAGTTCCGCCTCTACCGGAATTCCTCTGGGGTGAAAATAATCCACCACCTCTTTGGTCAGCCGGATGTTTTCTTCAAAGTCATAGGCAGAGGCGTCTCGCATCACGGAATTCATGCCGTAGTTGTAGGCGTTTTGCACGATTTCCAGGCTTCGACCGTGGTCCCAATGGGTAATGACCGGGACAGTGGCCCTTTTTGCCATAGAGACCATCATGTGGGAAAAATCCTCAAAAGAGGTGTTTTCCACAAAGCCTGTACCAAAAGAGATGATGACAGGGGCCTGGGACTCTTCCGCCGCATCCATCACACCCATGAGCATTTCCACGTTCCAAACGTTAAAATGGGGAATGGCGTAATGCTCTTTCTGAGCCTTGCCTTCCCAAAAGCGAATATCTGCAAGCATTGATGCTTCTCCCTTCTTTATTTAGAATGACTCCTCCACCTGGATAACGCCTTTGATAATATCCTGTTTTTTACTAAGTGATTCCTCAAAAGCCTGTTGGCTTTGGGCGTAGCTGTAGCGGTGGGTTACCATGCTCTTTACATCAAACTTTCCTGAGGCAATGGCTTGAATCGTGGCGGGAAAACAGTTGGCGTAGCGGAACACCGTTTGAATGGTGACTTCCCGATTGATCGCGAGAAAGTTTATCATTGTCTCCTGAGAATGAGTGCCCACCACCATAATTTTCCCGCCCCGGTTCACCATGCCCACGGCTTGCTGCAAAGTGACCGGACTGCCGGCGGTTTCAAAGACCAGGTCAGGGCCGTTTCCGGCAAAAAAGTTCCGGCAGGCAGATACTGCGTCTTCTTGGTCTCCCCGAACCGTGTGGTCGGCTCCCAAAGACTGAGCCATTTCCAGGCGTTTGGGAAGCACGTCCGACACTAGAATCTTGGTGGCTCCCATTAGACGGCAGGCCTGCAAGGTCATCAGTCCAATGCAGCCAGCGCCCAGGATAGCGATCTGCATACCTGGTTTCACACCAGCTAGCATGGCCCCGTGCATGCCTACAGCGGCGGGTTCTACCAGGGCACCTTCCAAAGGGGACATGTTTTCTGGAAGGTGGTAGGTGAATTCTGCGGGATGGCAGAGATAGTTGGTTAGCGCTCCTCGATATCGCGGCTGTGTAGCCATAAAGTCCACCTGAGGGCAGATGTTATAACGCCCCTCCCGGCAGTAGCGGCAATGGCCGCAGGGAATACCCGGTTCGATGCAGACCCGGTCTCCCACTTGAAAAGCAGTGACATTTGGCCCCACGGCAACCACCTGGCCGGCACACTCATGACCAAGGCCGATTTTTTGATTGGGATCAGAAGGGGGAATATAAGGCCCGTGGGCAAAGCTGTGAATGTCCGATCCACAAATACCCACATATTCTACCCGAATCAAAACTTCACCTTCTTTTGGCTGGGGGAAAGAAGCTTCAACAATTTTGGTGGTTCCTGGAACCACCAGAACGACCTCCGTGTTTTTCATGTTCCTAGTGCCTCCTGATCAGTCATCAAAGTCGTAGTGGAAAATCACCTTAATGGCTTCTTTGTCGGCCATAGCCGCAAAGCCTTCCTCCCAGTGGGACAGGCCAAGGCGGTGGGTGATCATGGGCTTTACCTGGATTTTTCCGGCGGCTAGCAGACGAAGAGCGTTGCGCCACGAGGTGGAGTCATAGGCCATGTGGCCGATGATGCTCTTGTTCCAGGAGGTGATGTCATTGATGGAGAAGTCCAGAGGCTGAAATCCCATCCCCACTCGGACTACTTCGCCGTTGGGACGGAGCATGTCAATGGCCTGCTTCAAGGCGATATTGGCTCCTGAGCACTCGATGACCAGGCCCAGGTTGTCCCTTCCGCAGATTTCCAGGCAGCGCCGGACCACATCTTCCTTAGAGCCGTTGATGCAGTGGGTGGCGCCCAGATGTTTGGCCACACCAAACCGAACTTTGATGTCATCTTCCAGGCCAACCATGACAATGTTGACAGCTCCCATCAGTTTGGCAATCTGCACGGAGAACAATCCTAGTGGTCCGGTTCCAAACACCACCACATCCTGGCCGGGAAGGAGGTGGGATTGTTGCGCCACCGCTTTGTAGGCGTTGCAGATGGGGTCCATTACAGCGGCCTCCTCATAGGAGACCTGGGGAGGAATTTCCCACAGAGCGTGGCGGTGGATGTTCAAAATTTCTCCAGGAATCAAGCAGTATTTGGAAAATCCCCCACCCCAGCGGTTTTTGTCCAAGCCCAGGTTGATTTTCTCTTCACAGCAGAGAAAATCCCCCTGTTCGCAGGCAGGGCATATGCCGCACACATGTCCTGTATTGTCCGATACCACTCGCTGGCCGGGGCACCAGTCCTTCACATGGCGGCCCACTTGAACAATTTTTCCCGCAAATTCATGTCCTCGGATGGAATTAAACTCTTCCGACCCGTTTTCCACACGGTAGTGCTTCATATCGGCGCCGCAGATAGCCGCTGCGCGGATTTCCACCAGAATGTCGTCATCTCCACAAACAGGTATGGGTACGTCGATCAAACGGTACCCGCCAAAAGCCTGTCCGTATCGAGCAAGTGCTTTCATAGGTACACCATCCTTTCAAGGTTATTACAAGTATGTTGTGGTGTGATTTTGTACGCAGCGGATTGATGGCAGTTTTACAATACCTCATTTCTGTGATTTAGTCAATATTTTTGATTAAAACAAAGAAAAATTTTTTGATTTAATAATATATTTGGAAGAAAAAAGAAAATATTGATTTTGACTTCGGAATTGTCTACAATATACAATGAAACAATAAAAATTTTTTAGCCTCTTTTGAGAGAAACACACTGTGGGCCGGGGAGGGTGCAATATGAAACGGTTTGAAGTGGCTTCGAAAATGTCGCTGCGGGCAAAATTGATTTGGATTGTGTTGGCAGCGTTGTTTTTGGCGGCGTCTTTTATGGTAGCCTGTACAGTGTATTCACTCCGGCTGGTGGAAGAGCAAATCTCCTCTGCTTATAAAGAGCTTGTCAAAACATATTTGGAACGAGTGGAAAGCTCTTTTTCAACGGTGGAGCGTCAACTTCACGAGATTGTTTCCTACGAAACAGAGTTGCTGCTGATTGGAAGAGGAGCTGATACCGACCAGACAAAGCTGGCCCAAAAGGAGATGATGGATTTTCTCTCTACAGAGGCCAATTTGTACACGGATATGGACGGGTTCTTTCTTTACTCCCCCAGATCTGATAGCTATTTGGAAGGAAGTTCCCTTTCTACGCCGCTGGAAGAAAAGACCGTCTTTCGAGGAAAGCTGAGAAAATATTTGAGTGGAGATTCGCAAACGGTAGAGTTAAAGCAGTGGTTTTCTTTTCAAACGGAGAAGGCATATTATTTTCTGCGGATGGTGCGCTTTGGAGGCTGCTATTTTGGTGCTTGGGTCAACACAGGCCGTCTGTTGGCTCAGCTGGGAGCTAATGAAACGGACAAAACAGAGGAATATGTCCTATTTGCCACTGACAATGGAGAGCCGCTTATCGTGGATCCTTCTCTGCACTGGGAGGACATCTGGTTTGAGGGAGGCGGGGAATCCAGCTATTTTTCCAACGGTTATTTGGTGGCGGAAGCAGCTTCTTCCTATGGAGAGTTTAAAATGCTCACGCTGGTTTCCGGCAGAGCCCCCTATGCCAATTTGTACATCATGTGTGGGATTGGCGTGGTGTTTATCGCCGCATTTTTGCTGATGATTCCCTTTATTATCTTGACTATTTACCGGTGGGTGGTGCGGCCCGTCAATGCACTGGTGGGGGCCATGGACCGTCTAAAACAAGGAGACTTGGACAGTCGGCCCCACCAGGAGCGTCTGTGTAAGGAATTTCAAATCCTCAACGACAGTTTTACCTCCATGAGCGTTCAGATTAAAGAGCTGAAACTCAGTGTCTATGAGGAAAAGCTGCGAAAACAGCGCACTCAGTTGAACTATTACCAGTTACAAATCCACCCGCACTTTTTTGCCAACTCTCTGAATATGATCTACAATTTGGCTCAGGCAAAGCAGTACGCTCTTGTTCAGAAACTGGCAGTGGACCTCTGCGATTAGCGGCAAACCCGGGTGAGAGAAAAACATCCCCCACCTCGCAAGAGAGAGGGGCAAGGCGGACGGGCAAAGGGATGGCAAAAAAAGAAAAAGCAGGTCCTGTCGGGATTGCAAAGGCAACGCATTGAAACACAGGATAGACTTGATGGAGAGCAGAATTTTTTCTCCATACAAGAAACTGGTTTGGAGAGGGCTGTGGGTGGCTCACATTGCTCCAACATTAAGCAGAGATTGCGGGGTATGATTACACAGCAGGAGAAAGGGTAGGCGCCAAAGAGCGGCACCTCCCCGGGTTCACAGCGCCCGGCAGAGCCGGTCGCTTCGGGCTTTTTCGGAGGTTCCAACAGGGCGGAAAAGTGTGGGTCGGTAAACAGGCCTTGGCGTCAAGCTGTGGGTCGTGAGTGTCAAATTTTCCCAGTGTAGAGCCATTTTGTGCGGTGTCAGGATAGGGGTTGCGAAGTTTTCCTGCTTTCGGCAGGGCAAGCAGAGCGCCTGGCTGTCCAGCCTGGCACAAAGTGCGGGGCTAAGCCCCGCACCCCCTCGAAAAATTCTCTTCTTTTCCTCTGCATTAAGGAGGGTGCCCCACCTCAAAAATTGCGGTAGAGTAAACAAAGAATAGGCCCAAAGAAATCTCCCCGCCAAAGGTGGGTGTAAAACCACCAAAAGGCAGGGAGTTTTTTCTCCACATGGTTCAGAACATACGGCTGGACATAGGAAGAACATATCGGGTAGTGTTGGGGGTTAAGAGAGGGGGACAGGAAGATGCCGAAAAAAAGATTGACCACCAACGGTAACGTATTCAAGAGAACCGATGGCCGCTGGCAAAGTGTCATCTGGTACTTCGATGAACACGGAGAGAAGAAACGAAAAGTGTTCTCCAGCAAGACAAAGACCGAGGCCCAGATGAAGATCACCAACTACATTGCCCAGTTCAACGAGGAAGTTCGCAACTCGGATGAATCTCAGAAAACCATAAAGGACAGCCTGACCCATTGGCTGCAAGTTTTCAAGTTTCCCTCGGTGGAGCGGACAACGTATGACCGTCTGGAATGTACCGCTAATCATCAGGTCTACCCACTGATCGGGGACAAGATCGTGGGGGACATAACAGCAGCGGATCTGAAATCTGTCCTCAACCATTGGATGGAGCAAGGCTATGCTTACACTACAGTAAAGAAGGTACATATTCTCCTCAACGAGTATTTCCGCTACTTGACAGAGGAAGGCTTCATACAAAAGAATCCAATGCAGAGCGTGCCCATGATGAAGAAATCCAACTTCTTGGCGGCCCAAGACAAGGAATGTTTACCAGAGCAAGAGCAGGTGACTGTGTTCAGACCCACAGAGATTGCCAAGTTCAAGCAAGAAGCGTTCTCCACCTTTGCCAATGGCAAACACAAATATCAGCAGGCGGCAGCCTACATCCTCATGCTAAACACCGGTCTTCGTACGGGAGAGTTACTTGGTTTGCTCAACAGTGATATCGATCTAGAGCACCGGGTTTTGCGCCTGGAGCGTGGTGTGAAAGAAGTCTGGCGGCGGGACGGCCTGCAAGTGGAACCGGGCAGAGATGTGAAAGTGGGTAAGCTGAAATCGGTCACCAGCAAGCGTACGGTTCCCTTGAACGAAACAGCTATCGCTATGATCCAGGAGTTGCGAAAGGAAGCATACTTCGGAGAGGATACACCCTTGGTACCAGATGAACATGGCAACTTCACCAGGCCCGTGAATTTCCGCAAGCGCTACTATAGAATCTTGGAAGCAGCGGGGATTGCAAAGAAGGGTTTGCACAGTTTGCGTCACACTTTCGCCTCCAACTTGGTGAATGGTATCAAACAAGCAGACGGCAGCATCAAATCCTTGACACCCAGACAGGTAGCTGACTTGTTGGGTCACAGCACTAGCCAAATCACCGAACTGTATTACGTCAAAAAGGATACTTCTCGTCTACATGGCATCACTAACGACTTCAACCTGTGAATGCTATGAGTCAGAGTGCACAAAAACCAGCCTGAAAATTTTGCGCGTCCAAAAGGGCAAAAAACACAAAAACGCACCCGGAAAAGCCGAAAATGGGCAAAACCGGGTGCGTTTTAGGTGCTGGAGAGGATGAGAACGGTTGTAGGCAGGGACAAACGGATGCGAAAAGCCGCTGTCTGAACCAGTGTGAACACCATAACCATACAACACATGTAAAAAGAAAACCGGCAGAAACGCAGTGTTTCTGCCGGTTTTGTGGCAGGGGCAGAAGGACTCGAACCCTCGGCACGCGGTTTTGGAGTGGATGTGGAATCAGCGCACAAGGAGCAAGAAAGGAGCAGCGTTGCCCGGTTCTTCCTGCAAGCCCAAAAGAGGGCGGTGCTGTTCTGGTGCTACGGCGAAAAAACTGACCTCACGAAAGCGGTCAAATCGCCTCTTTTAGGGGATCTTCCACCACAGGGCAGGACTCGTATAGCTCGCAGGGGTCGAGATCGATACAGGCGGCAGGGTCACGGGTTCCGTCCAGATCCCAGGCAACGGTATCGTTGAGGACAGTCAAACGCTCTCGGAAGATAGCATCGTCCCGCAAGGGAGCGAACACGCCGCCTTTTTCCAATAGAGAGGATGCGTTGTACAGTCGGACGGTGCCATCGTGAAAGTAAATATAAACGAGGTGATCCTGCCCAGCCACGGCTTGCAGGACTTTGGGGACCATTTCCATGGAAATCTCCTTCCTTATACCAGAGGGGCAATGTGGTTGAGAGGCTTGGCGTCTTTGGCCAGCTCCCAGTTCTGCATCAACTCATCCCGGTGAAGCTCGCACCAAGCGAGGATGAGCTTCAACTGGCGGAACGGCAGTGCGCCCCGGATGACACATCCAGCCTGGATATCGATTAAAGCTTTGTTGCCAGCGTATTCCGCATGAAAATGGGGCGGGTTGTGGTCACTGTAAAACATGGTGATTCGGATTCCGTAGAACAGGCTGATCTCCGGCATAGTTATTCTTTCCTTTTGAAGATTTGTTTGCAATTTGATTATAAGCCGCTTCGGGGAGGAAGTCAACGAAAAAGAAAGTCTTTTCCGCGCTCTCTCACCCCGAATTCTCTTCCGAAATCCGCATAGTGCCGAAAACCGCATGGCATCGGGAACAAACGAAGTTTTCCACATGGAAATCAAGGAAAAAACACCCCGAACATTACCCGTTTTGACCCCCAGAAAGGACCATTGCGTGCGCCCGTGCTTTTTGCTATACTTATCACAGGAAAAGAATAGAAAGGGCCATGGCCCTTTTCCAGTATGGAAGTCTCCATACTGGATCACTCTGTTTGGTAAGGAGGAGTTCTTATGAAGAAACGAATGTTAAGCCTGCTCTGCACCCTTGCCCTCTGCCTGGGCCTGCTGCCCGTCACGGCGCTGGCGGAGGGAACTGCTCCTCAGACGCTTTATGTGGGCGGTACGCAAATTTATCAGAGCGGCTATTGGACATCCAGCGATAACGGAACAACATGGGACTTACAAAGTAATGGGCAGCCGGCAGATAACTACATACACTACGACTCAGACTCCGCCACCTTAACGCTGAAAAACGCGACGATTAAGGGAAATAGTAACAATAGTGCATCATCGGGCGCCGGGATCTATGCGGTGAGCAGTGTAGGCAGCGATGTTGCGCTGACCATCGAGCTGGAAGGGACTTCCACCGTTTCCGGTGTTTACGGAATTTATGTTCAGGCAAAACAGGATTCAGGTTTTGAGGGTAAATCTGCTTCGCTTACGATTTCGGGTGAAGGTACACTCACTGCAACAGGAGACTCTAATCATGGTATCGCTGTTTTCGGTTATAATGGCGGCGCAGCCCTGACCATCGAGAATGCCACTGTCACTGCAAGCACATCTGGGGACAATGCTGCCGGTGTCTCTGTGTATTCCGGCAGCCAAGCCTCTAATTCCCCGGAGATCTCCCTTACAGTCAATGGCGGCAGCCTGACCGCCAACAGCGGCACAAGCAGTGATGGGATACTGTTTTATGTGGGAAGCCCTAGTGCCACCAATCCCACTACCAGTCTGACGGTCAGCGGAAATGCGATCGTGGACGCCAAAACAGGCGGGATCCGTGCAACTGATCCCAATACGAGCGATATCAGTGATCAAATCAAGGTTAGTTCTTCCGGTGACGGCAACAACGGCGGCATCGTCTGGAACGGCAAAGACGGCACCGTGTACGGCAATGTGGAATTGCAGGACGAGCTTGAAATTAAGAACGGCGAGACCCTGACTGTCCCAGAGGGCGCCAAGCTCGACTGCAATAACAACCTGACCAACAGCGGCACCATCCTCGTCAGCGGCGGCACCCTAAGCGGCGGCACAGCGCTCACAACGCCAACCATCACCACCGACCCGACAGGCCAGACTGTGACCGAGGGCAGCGCCGCCGAGTTCTCTGTTACCGCCACCGCGGACAATGGCGAACTGACCTACCAGTGGCAGCAAAGCACGGACAACGGCCAAAACTGGGCGGATATTTCCGGTGCTAACGCCGCCAGCTATACCACAGCGGCCACCACAACAACCATGAGCGGCAATCAATACCGCTGTGTTGTGAAGAGCGCCGGCGGCGTCAGCGTGATCAGCCAAGCCGCCACCCTGACGGTGCAGGCGAAGCCCGCCTCGGTCCCCGTCACCGGCGTTTCACTGGATAAGGCCACTCTGGAGCTGTACACCGGCGACACCGCGACCCTGACCGCCACGGTGCAGCCGGACAATGCCACCAACCAAAATGTGACTTGGCAAAGCGACAATGCCAATGTCGCCACCGTAGAAGGCGGCACCGTCACCGCCGTGGGCGCGGGCGAGACCGACATCACCGTCACCACGGAGGACGGAGGCAAGACCGCCACCTGCAAGGTGACTGTGACCCGGCGCAGCTCCGGCGGCACCCCCGCCAAGACCCCCAGCGAGGAAACCCTGGACAAGATTGAGAGCGCCAAGGACGGGGATACAGT
Organism: Clostridiales bacterium; assembly: GCA_019416395.1. Classification (GTDB taxonomy): domain Bacteria; phylum Bacillota; class Clostridia; order Oscillospirales; family Acutalibacteraceae; genus Acutalibacter. The sequence continues at coordinate 4,064 of DXXH01000063.1, read as the reverse complement.
GACTGTCAACCTCTATACCGGAAACACCAAGCTGGACAAAGAGGTGTTCGAGGCACTGGCGGGCCGTGATGTGACCTTGGAGATCAGCCTGAGCAATGGCGTCACCTGGACCGTCAACGGCCAGGACATCCCCGCCGATGCGGAACTTACCGACCTTGACATGGGCGTGACAATGGACACCAGCACTATCCCGGTGGATGTGATCAACCTGGTGACAGGGGAGAAGGGCGCCGTGCAGATGACCCTGGCCCATGATGGGGAGTTTGGCTTTACCATGACCCTGACCGCCCCTCTGGGCACGGAACATAAGGGCCTGTGGGCAAACCTGTACCATTACGACACCACCTTGAAGCAGATGCTCTTTGAGACCGCTGCCAAGGTGGACGCGAACGGCGATGTGTCCCTGCCCTTTACCCATGCTTCGGAATATGCCATTGTCCTGGACGAAAAGAGCCATGACTTGCCCTTCACGGATGTGACAACGGGCGCATGGTATGAGAACGCTGTGGCCTATGTTTACCGCCAAGGTATTATGGCAGGCACCGGCGAGACCACCTTTGAGCCGAACGCAACCCTGAGCCGGGCCATGGTGGCGCAGATCCTCTACAACCTAGAGGGCCAGCCGGACATCTCCCAGGAGAATTTGGGCTATCCCTATTCGGACGTGGATGCCGAGGCCTGGTACGGTGACGCAGTATACTGGGCGCGTTTGAACGGCGTAGCCACCGGCTATGAGGGCAACACCTTCCGTCCCGACAAGGCTGTGAGTCGGGAGGAGCTGGCGCAGATGCTCTATAACTACGCCAAGTATAAGGAGATTATCCTGCCCGCAGTGGGCGACCTGAGCAAGTTCCCCGACGGTGACAAGGTGAGCCCCTGGGCCCAGACCGCTATGAAGTGGGCTACCGGGCTGGGGGTCATTAACGGCTATGAGGATAACACTCTCCGTCCCGGCGGCAATACCACCCGTGCGGAAGCGGCCTCCATGATCATGGGGCTGGCCACAAGACTAGTCAGTATTCCAGCGTAATATAAGTGAGTAAAAGGCCGGGAGAGATCCCGGCCTTTTACTCACCTAAAATCGGGGAAGTGCTACCTCAAAATTTGCGGGACAGGAAACAAGGAAAAGGGCTTCGCAAAAAAGTTTCGAGGAGAGTTTGTAAGAATATGCCTGTGAACAAAGTGTAAAATCCAATTTCTCTATGGACATAGGTTAGAACATAGGTGTAAAATCTTGGAAAACATTTTGGAGGTAACACCACGGAGATTAAAAATACTTACACGAAGCGAAGTACATTGGGCCATTATTTTCTTCTGCCCAATGAGATCTTCACGCTGGGATTAAGCCCCGGCGAGCTGTCTGTCTACGCCTACCTGATTTTTTGCGAGGATAGAGAAACGCACCAGTGCTGGCCCAGCATCGGGAAGATCTGCCAGCATACCGGCATGAGCGCCAACACCGTTGCCAAGTACATTCGGCAGCTGGAAGAAAAGCGACTGATCGACACAGAACCCACAAAGGTAAAGACCAAGGCAGGTTTGGTGCGCAATGGGAATTTGCGCTACACGATCCGACCCATCCAGGAAGCGGTGGAGTACAAGATGGAGCGAGATTTGGCGGCTCTGCCAAAACAAAAGCGCACGCCGAAAAAACGGTGAAACCAAACTCGGCCCTGTGCGGCCCTGTGTGCGGTTTTGGGAGAGGAGTAGAGAAGCAACACCAGCGAAGTACCAAACAGGGCCTGTTGGAGCCGTGTGAGCCAGTTGTGGTCGAATTCGTGGAGATTCGCTGGAGCAAGTTGAGACAACAGACCAGCCTTTCCCCGTAGGGGAAAGGTGGAGGAAGAATGAGCGGAAAAAGAAAAGCTCGTGTAAGCCCTGTGTGCGGTTTTGGGAGCCGAGTAGGGAAACGACACCAGCGATGCCCCAAACAGGCCCTGTTGAGCCAGCGTGGGGCAGCTGTGAACGAACAGGGCAGACCCGACGAACCCAAGAAAGATGAAATGCAACCCCTCCCCCTACGGGGGAGGGGTAAAGGAAGCGGACAGAGCAAGGCAGAAAAAGAAAAAATCTGGCCCGCAAGCTAGCGAAAATTTCTCCGCTGACCGTTACATATCTCCCAAAATCAAGCAGTGGAGAGAGGTGTGAAAAAACAGCAGGAGAAAGGGTAGGCGCCAAAGAACGGTGCCTACCCGGGATCACAGCGCCCGGCAGAGCCGGTCACTTCGGGCTTTTTCGGGATTTCCAACAGGCCAAAAAAGTGTGGGTCGGTAAACAGACCTTGGCGCCAGGCTGTGGGTCGCGGGTGCTGGATTTTCCCAGAGCGAAGCCATTCTGTACGGTGTCAAGATAGGGGTTGCGGAAATTTCCTGCTTTCGGCAGGGCAAGCAGAGCGCCTGGCTGTCCGCCAGGCACATTTAAGCGGGGCTAAGCCCCATGCCCCCTTATTTAGCAACCAAATTGCTGGGTAAAAATGTAATCTAACAATCCAAC
>DXXH01000063.1:0-1561 GCA_019416395.1 Clostridiales bacterium | reverse complement strand
CCTCAAAAATTGCGGTAGAGTAAACAAAGAACAGGCCAAAGGAAAATTCCCCGCCCAAGGTAGGTGTAAATCTACCAAAAGGCGGAGAGTTTTTTCTCCATCCGGTTTGGAACATTGAACTGGACATAGGTCAGCCCTTTAGAGTAGTGTTGGTGGTTAAAGAAAGGGGGCAGAAAGATGCCGAAAAAGAGATTAACCACCAACGGCAATGTTTTCAGGCGCACCGACGGCCGCTGGCAAAGCGTGATTTGGTACTTTGACGAACAGGGACAGAAAAAACGGAAAGTTTTCTCCAGCAAGACAAAGACCGAAGCCCAACAGAAGATCACCAATTACATCGCCCAGTTCAACGAGGAAGTCCGCAAGTCGGATGAATCCCAGAAAGCACTTCAAGAAAGCCTGACCCACTGGCGGTAAGGTTTCAAATTTTCCTCGGTGGAGTATGATGTAATCAGTCCTATAAAAAGGTTGACACAGATAGATAGTGTGATATGATAATCTAAAAAATATGGTATAGGGAGAAGTGAGGAAAATGCCGTTGCCGATGGTTCATTTATCAGTTGCAGTGTTGGCAGAAAAGACTTTAGGGATCGAGGACCGTTGTGCGTATTATTTGGGGAGCATTGCTCCGGATGGGATTCATATGTTGGAGCAATGGACGGTGGAAGATAAAAAGCGTTCTCATTTAGGGGTGCGCGGGACGGATGACCCATCAGGGGTCATGGCGTTTTTAGCAAGTGACGCTGCGAAATCTAACAGAGACTATAGCGTTGGATATGCGCTTCACTGTTTGACAGATCTTTATTGGAATGTGCAGATCATGAAGATTTTTGATGGGTGCTACCAAAAAGAGCCGTGTCCGGTGCTCACGTCAAGGGAAGCGTATTACAGCGATACGGATCAGATCGACATTCATTTATACCATACAATGTCAGAGCGAAAAGAACTATGGAGCCTTTTAGAAAAGTCGCAGGGTGTTGACCTGCCGGGAGTGCTCTCCGCGAAAGCCGCAGAACTTTGGAATAAACGGACTCTACGTTGGTACGACCAGGAGAGAACGTTTTCAATCCCGATCACCTATATTGCGTTGCAAGCTGTGTCCGATTTCCTGCCAAAAGCGTCCCGGTACTGTGTGAAGATGATTCAAAAGGCGTAGAATTAGATCGTGAAAATGTCGCAGCAATAGAGAAAATCTGGGCTGAGCGGAATCACCAACGACTTCAATCTATGAAGCGTATCAGCAAGATGAACAAAAACCAGGTCGAAAATTTTGCGCGTCCAAAAGGGCGGAAAACACAAAAATGCACCCGAAAAAGCCTGAAAAAGGCAGAACCGGGTGCGTTTTGGGTGCTGGAGGGGTTGGAAGCGGTTGGGAACAGGTGCAAACGGAAGCGAAAAGCCACTGTCTGAACCAGCGTGAACACCATAACCATACAAACACATAGAAAAAGAAAACCGGCAGAAACGCAGTGTTTCCGCCGGTTTTTTTGGCAGGGGCAGAAGGACTCGAACCCTCGGCACGCGGTTTTGGAGACCGCTGCTCTACCAACTGAGCTATACC
>DXXH01000062.1:9030-15475 GCA_019416395.1 Clostridiales bacterium | reverse complement strand
AAAATACCTCCTTGCTTTTTCCGTCCCAAGAACTATAATAAAGGATATAGTAACTATATTGTCAAGGGGGATTTATGGAAGATTTTTTCTCGATTGGCGAACTTTCAAAATACCAGAATATTTCCAAACAAACCCTGATTTTTTATGATAAAACTGGACTGTTCCACCCTGCCTATGTGGATCCTGCCAACGGCTACCGCTACTACAGCGCCAGTCAGCTGGACGAGCTGGACACTATCCTCATTCTAAAAAAGAGCGGCCTTTCTTTACAGAAAATCAAAGAGCTTTTAGAGCACTATACTACTGGGAGCAGTCTGAAAGTCCTGCGGAACCAGCTTGGTGTCATTGACCAGCAGATGGAGGAGCTCCGAATGATCCGAAGCCGTCTGGCCCAGCGCTGCACTCAACTGGAAAATGCCAAACTCCATGAGGAAAGTGCGTCAGAACCTCGTGTGGAACACACCCCTTCCCAGTGTATTTTATTCCGCCCGGTGGAATCTCCCTATTCGCTCCGGGAAATCAGTATCGCGACCAAACAGTGCTTTGCACAATCCTTTCAAGAGAGGTTACCCATCTTTTTTCAGAGCGGCGTTATCGTCCCCTACCAGCGCATACTGGAAGGCCGTTACACAGAAGCCGCTTTCGCCTTTCTCCCCATTGAACCCACCGATCAAGCCGCCAATATCCGGCGGATACCGGAAGGGCAATGTGCAGTAATTTATCACCAGGGGGACTATTTATCCATTGGGAAGTCCTATGAAAAGCTGAAACAATTTTGTCAGGAACAGGGATTGAAAATCACATCTGATTCCTATGAATTCTGTATAAACGATTACATCACCACCGGCGATGAAAGCGAATACCTTACAAAGATCCTCTTTTACGTGGAATAACATGGACTGCTGATTGGCTTTGGATTATGCGTGGGAAAAGGGGCTGTTGCATTTTTGCAACAGCCCCTTTTGTGTTTGCTTGGAAAAAATCCCATGTTGCCCATAAAAACATGGGTCAGATCGTTAGCCCATAAACCAGGATTTTACTTTACGCTTTATCGAAAGAGGGATTGAAAGCATAGAAGTTTTTCGAATCCAGCTTATCGGTCATGATCCGCAACCCTTCGCCAAATCTTTGGAAATGGACAATTTCCCGTTCACGCAGGAATTTAATGGGATCCCGCACGTCTGGATCGTCGGTAAAACGAAGAATATTGTCGTAGGTCATGCGGGCCTTTTGCTCAGCGCTCAAGTCCTCATGAAGATCCGCAATGGTATCGCCGGTAACCGAAATGGTATTGGCATTGAACGCGGAACCAGATGCCGCTACTGGGTACACTGCTGTGGTATGATCCACAAAGTAATCGTCAAACCCAGCTTCTTTGATTTGCTCCGGCGTCAACCCACGGGTCAACTGGTAGACGATGGTTCCCACCATCTCCAGATGCCCCAGTTCTTCTGTACCTACTGAAGCGTCACAAGGAAGCATTCCTGGATCGTGCAATGCTCTCAGTCAAACGTGTTGGTAAAGCTCCGGTAATCGTGAGCGGACATATTGACCGCCGCTTTAAATACGCGGTTAAAATAGCGCACATTGACATATCCCACCCGGGTTGCAACATCTCCAACTTTCAGGCTGGTTTCTTTGAGAAGCCGTTTCGCTTCTTGAATACGTTTATCCGTCAAGAGTTGAGTAAAATTTTTACCCGTATGTTCTTTAATTAGGCGGCTGACATAAGAAGAGTTTCTGCCCACTGCCCGAGAAGCTTCTTCCAAACCAATCGGCTCGCTATAGTGTAAATTTATAAAATCCCTTACCCCATTTACCACAACGTTCCGTTTCCCTTGCAACTGGTTTCCCACCACTTGGCACACCTCGCCAATCCAGTGAGAAAGGACTCCTAAACAAGCTTCCACATTGTCTTCCCGCAAAAGAGGAAATATCTTGTTGGTCAGCTCCGTTACATACGCTGCTTCCACATTCAACTCATGCAGTAAAATTGACACATTGGAAACAATTACCAGACAGGAACTAACCACACAGCCCGGGGTGTTTTCACGTAACGCACATGTTACCTGCTCAAATTGCCGCAAAGCCGCTGCCCGGTTTCCAAAGCGGATCGCGGCAACCAAGGCCTGAATGGAATTCTCAAGCTCCCATCGCTCAGTGTCGTCTTCTGCAATATCTTCATAAAACAAGAACTCATTACGGCCGCTTTCCTCAAGCATGTCCAAACATTCGGAAGTCTGCTGGCGCAAGGTCTGCAAATTTGCCAATGTATCGGACACCTGGCTGATCCCTGCCGAAAGCATTCCCAAAAAGTTTTCCCTGGCATAGGCCAGTGTGCGTTTGAGCATGGCCAATACCGCTTCGCTATCGGCAAATGAGTCCTTTTCCGTGACACTCCACAGGAAAAATATCCGGTTGCCAAAAACATAAGTGACGGTTTTTGGAAACAGTCTCTGGATATACTTTTCCGTAAGATGGGTGCAATAGTACTGCCCTTCCATACGCCCGCTTTCCACTGCGGTACTACAACTGACTGCTACCAGACGGTAGGTGGTAAAATCCAGTTGAAATGTCTCCCGCTGTTGTTCCGCATCTAAATAAGGTATCCGCCGAAACAGCAGATCCCCAATAAATTGCCGCCGGACAAGCTCTAAATTATTGGAGAAATATTCCTGAAGCACTGCATAAAGGCGCTGGTGCTTTTCTTCCAGCTCTAAATTTTTTTGCGCCTTTTGTACCGAAGCAATCAATTTCTCCGGTTCTACAGGTTTTAATATATAATCAAATGCCCGGTTCTTTATGGCGGCTTGGGCATATTCAAAATCCGAATACCCGGTAATCAGAATTACCGGAGTCTGCGGATGGGTTTCATTGACATAGGCTGCCAGCTCCAGCCCACTTTTAATGGGCATGCATATATCGCTCAGTATGATATCCGGACTCTTTTCATCGATCACCCGTATGGCATCTACAGCGTTTTCGGACAAGTAAATCCGGTCGATGGTCAATTCCGAATTTTCCAGCAAGCTTTGGAGCTTATCCCGCAATAACTTTTCATCGTCTACGATCAATATGGTCAAGGCTGTTCCCCTTTCTTCCGTTCCGTCTCTGTCTCCAAATCACTTGCCGTCAATTTTGGGAGACGCACTGTGACACTGGATCCTTTGCCGTCCAGATTTTTTATGGTCAAGCCATAATGATTGCCGTACATTAAAAGCACCCTGGCCTGGATATTTTTTAGTCCGATGCTTTTCTGGTCATACTGGCTGATTTCTGAAAAAGAAGTATCTTCTTGCTCTAAAGAATCGATCACATCTTGCGGAATCCCTGTACCATTATCCTTGACTGTAAAGGTTATAGAATCTTCCTCCTCTTCTCCAAACAAGCCAATCATTCCTTTGCCCAGCACATTGGAAATTCCATGTACCACAGAATTTTCCAGAAGCGGCTGAAGAATCAGCTTAGGAAGATAATACTCCTCCATGCTTTCCGGAATTTCACAAAGGAACAGCAGCTTATCCCCATACCGCATTTTCGTAATATACATGTACTGGTTGATGTATTCCATCTCTTCCCGCACCGTGAGCATCCGTTTTCCCTTGATGTTGGCACGCATTAAATTGGCCAAAGCGGTTACCGTTTTTTTGGTATCCTCGGGACGATTCTGATCCACCAGGCTATTGATACAATCCAATGTGTTATACAGAAAATGGGGGTTAATCTGGGCTTGCAGCGTTTTCAGCTCGGCATTTTTCAGCAAAAGCTCTTTTGAATATACTGTGTCGATCAAATTGTCTATCCGTCCCATCATTTCGTTGTATACCAGCGCCAGGTCCCGGAACTCATCTTGACTGTCCACCTGTATAAACGCCTGCTTTTGCGGGTCATCAGTATGGCTGATTTGCCACTGAAAATGACGGAATTGCTGGGAAATGGTGGACGATACCGCCCAGATCACCAGCACCACCAAAATGACGGACACCAGCACAATACCGCACTGCACCATGGTAGTGAAACAGATGTTCCGGTAAAGCACACTTTCGTTGATGACCAGATACAAGTTCCAGCCGCTTACGGAAGACCTTGTATGGTTGATCCGCAACAACTGGCCATTCACCGAAATCTGTTCCGTATCCTGATCCACCTGCTGAAGTCTTTCTTCTTCCAATGGCGTAGAATTGAACACCACTTGGTTTTCCGAATTGACGATAAACAACAACGGGTCTTCTCCCCGTCCCCATGAGGAAGAAGGATAGGAAACATCACGGAGAAAATCTAAGCTCACATCTACCATGAGCAAACCCAACTCCCGATCTTCGATCGGATCTTTTACCGTCCGCACCACCGTGATTACCCCATCGGAAAGCCTTTCGTAGGAAAACAGCATTCCCCCATCCAGTTCCCGGGCAGCTGCTTCAAGACCATCCAGGCGGTTTGTAAAGTCGGTGTGAGGGATCCGGCTATCCATTTTCCACACATAATAATCCTGGTTGACAGTCTTTAAGGAGATGCTTTCCACATACACGTCATAGTTGATGATCATGCTGTACATATCTCGTCGGAAATCTGCTTCCAGCTCATCTAAATCGTCTGCACTAAGGTTTGCCTTCGCCACTTCCATACGCTGCTGCACATTAGTGTCAAACATAAAGATCTCTGTTTCCTGCCGCAGCGTCTCCAAATAACTGTCCACCAGCCGCACCTTCTGGGATACATTGGTATCCGCTTGGTGGTTGACAATATTTTGAGTCTCGCGAAATGAAACGAAATATACCGTGAGCAGGAAAATGAGGAATGTGACTAGAACAACCGGTACCAATGTGACCAACAGCTTCTTTTGTATGGTAAACCGGTCCATAATCCTGTTCCACCAAGATTTTCCACTGCGTTCTCTTGCCACAGGGTCACCTTCCTTTCCCAATCCGTTATAGCAATCCCACTCTTTCCATAATCCACATAAATTACTTGATAAATTCATATATTATGGATAATACAATTGTATTATCCACTTCAAGGATTGTCAAGAAAGCAAAAAGTAAAAAAAGGTGCACCAAATCTCAGATATGTGGCAATTAACAAATCGTTCACTTTTTGTTATCATTATCACATAAGATTTGTTGTTTTTCAACAACATCAAACTTTTACTTTATGGAAAGGATGAAACGACATGAAAGCAAAGAAACTGTTGGCTATTTTGCTGGCAGGCGCCCTGGCACTATCCGTGGCGGGCTGTAACGGAAACAGCAACTCCTCCACCAGCGGTGAAGAAAGCACTCCCGCCAGCACTTCCGGAGAGTCTTCCACTGGTGAAAGCGCCACCACCAGTGAAACCACTGCTAAATCCGATGCCACCCTGGAAATCTGGGTATATGGCTGGGAAAAAGCCAGTGCCGACAAGGTGGCAGAAGATGCCATTGCTTATGAGGAAGAAACCGGCGTAAAAGTGACCGTGACCCCCATTGCCAGCGATTCTTACAGCACCAAGATTCAGGCAACCATCGCTGGCGGCACCAACCCTGACATGGCTTTTGTAGACGCAGGCGTTCAGAGCATGCAGCTTGCAGCTAAAGGAAAGCTGCTGGGTCTGAGTGAGTACGGCGTAGACGAATACAAAGATGATTTTTACGATTCCGTGTGGGACACCATGGTGTACAAAGATGAGGTTTACGGCCTGCGGATCACCTCCAATAATCTGGCTCTGTTCTACAACAAGGATCTTTTCGACGCTGCTAATTTGGATTATCCCGACGATACTTGGGAGTGGGACGATCTGCGCAGCGCTGCCAAAACGCTGACCGACACTGAGGCAGGCGTATATGGCTTGGATCTGCCCGTATACGACAAAAACGGCGGTTACACTTGGAACTGGCTGCCCTTCCTGTGGCAAAACGGCGGCGAATTCCTCAACGAAGACCGTACTGAGGCTGTTTTCAATTCCGCAGAAGGTGTAGAAGCTCTGGAATTCTGGAAAGCCATGGTACAAGACGACAAGAGCGTGCCCCTGCAAGCTGCTCCCACTGGTGTTAACCGGTTCACCTCCGGGATCACCGCTATGGTAATTGACGGCCCCTGGAACCTGTCCACATTCTTGAGCGATCCTGAGTTTAAAGACTCCTTTGGAGTAGCTCCCCTGCCTTCTAAGGACGGCAACCGTGCCACTGTAGTTGGCGGCGAAGGCGTTGTGATCTTCAATGACACCGAATACCCCCAGGAAGCTTACGACTATCTGACCCACCTGTGCTGCTCCGATTTCACACAAGTCTTCTGGGATAACTGGCTGACCGTTCCTCCCCAGCCTGCTTACGCTGATCACTACGCCGATGATGAGACCTACGGCGATTACATTCAGGTTTTCTCCGATCAGATGGATTACTCCCGCACCCGTCCCTTCACTCCTTCCTGGCCCCAGATCGAAAACGCTTTGGGTATCAATCTCCAGGGT
>DXXH01000062.1:0-9020 GCA_019416395.1 Clostridiales bacterium | reverse complement strand
ATGCTGCCGCGGAAGTCAACGAGATTTTGGCCGATGAAATAGAAGAATATGGTGAGTAAATCCGGTAAATCCCCTATCACTATCAACCTTTGATCTACTGAAATAAAAAAGCGGGCGGCGGCTTTTCCCGTTTGGGACACCGCCACCCGTTTTTTCCAGTAGGATTCCAACTGTTTTAGAGAGGAAGGCGAAGCAACGTGGTGCGTACAAAATCCAGCCGCCTGCAACGCAGGTGGAACTTTTGGGGATACCTGTTTATTCTCCCCAATTTTATCGGCTTTGTGCTTTTTATGCTCATACCCATTGTCATGGCGCTGGTATTCAGCTTTACAAATTACGATGTCATCTCCCGTATGGACTTTATCGGTTTGGAAAACTACATCGATCTGTTTACGGACGACCAGTTTTTGATCTCTCTGCGGAATACCCTTTGGTATTGTTTGCTGACGGTTCCTACCGGCGTAGTCTTCTCGTTGCTGTTGGCAGTGCTATTCAACCGGCAGATCCGGGGGATCGCCATTTTCCGCACCTTGGTATTTATCCCGGTTATCACTTCCATGGTGGCGGTTTCACTGGTATGGAGCATGCTGTATGAGGATAACAGCGGTTTACTCAATGTGCTGCTGGGCTATTTGGGATTAGGCCCTGTTCACTGGTTGACCGATACCAATCTGGCCATGATTTCCATCGCCATTATGAGCGTTTGGAAAGGTCTTGGCTATAACATGACCATTTTCCTTGCCGGTTTACAAGGTGTTCCCGCAGAACTGTATGAGGCGGCCACCATTGATGGTGCAAACTCTGTCCAGAAGTTTTTCAAAATCACAGTTCCCATGATAGGACCCACTTCGTATTTTGTCACTTTGATGTCCTTGATCGGCTCTCTCCAGGTATTCGACCAGGTTTGGGTCATGACTGCCGGTGGCCCGGTAGATGCTACCAAAACCGTGGCAATGTATCTGTATCAGTACGGCTTCCAGTTCTATAAGATGGGCTATGCCTGCGCCGCCGCTTACGTGCTCTTTATTCTGGTGTTCCTCGTTTCGCTCATTCAGAACATCAGCTCGAAGAAATGGGCAGATCTGACCTGAGGAGGTGGATAGAATGGCAACACAAATCATTGCGATCAAGAAAAAGAAAAAAACTGGCGAAATCCTTCGAAAAGTCATTTTATACCTGGTGCTGATTGTCATTGGCGTGATCATGGTGGTCCCCTTCCTGTGGATGTTGTCCACTTCCCTGAAGGAACAATATGATACCGTAAAGATCCCCCCGGTATGGATCCCCAATCCCCCCCGGTGGCAAAACTATGTGGATCTATTCACCCAACAGCCAATGCTCCAATTTATGCTCAACACAATCAAAATTGTATTTTTTGTGGTTTTGGGCCAATTGTTCTTCAGCAGCCTGGCGGCCTATTCGTTCGCCAGAATCAAGTTTAAAGGGCGTACTGTGATGTTCTTCTTTTACATCGCCACTTTGATGGTTCCTGGTCAAGTGACCATGATCCCTACTTACCTGATGTTTGCGAAAGTGGGCTTAGTGGATAACCATCTCACATTGATCCTGCCGGCCTTCTTTTCCGCGTTTGGCGTCTTCCTGTTACGGCAGTTTTTCATGTCCCTGCCAAAAGAACTGGAAGAAGCCGCCGAAATCGATGGGTGCAATCCTTTTACCACCTATTGGCGAATCATGTTGCCCTTGATCGTGCCTGCTATGCTCACCTTAGGTGTATTCACCTTGATGAATACCTGGAACGATTATATGGGGCCCCTGATCTATTTGACCACCCCGGAGAAATATACGATGACACTGGGAATCGCCTATTTCAAAGGCGTATATACCACCCAGTGGAACCTGGTAATGGCAGGTTCTGTTCTCTCGGTGGTTCCCATTCTCATCGCCTATCTCTGTGCCCAGAAATATTTCGTTCAGGGAATCGCCTTTAGCGGCGTAAAAGGCTAAGCCTACTACACCGCAGATTTCCAACCGGGAGCTGTCCCAAACCACATAGAAAGGTAACGCAAAAATGGAACTTGAACAGAAAGCCTTTGAAGAACTGACAGAACTTTCCAAAAAACTGATTCATGGCTGTGAGAAAACCGCTTTTGATGGGACAGTGCTCTATACCCCGGACGGAGTAGGCAACTACGATGCGCTGTGGGTACGGGATTTCGGCTATATGGCCGAATACTGTGGGGACTTGTTAGGTCCTGCAGCGATTGAATCCTGCCTGGATTTTATCTTGACAGGCCAGCGGGAAGATGGTTGGCTGCCAGACCGGATTGAAGCTACAGGTGAGGCTGTTTACGCTGCGGGTGCAAAGGGTTTTCCCATTGGGAAAGCCAATTTGGATAATACTCCCTTCTTTGTATTCGCCGCCTATAGCTACTGGCGTCTGTGCCAACCAGCTTTCCGGGAACACGCTCTCACAAAACTGACCGCCTGGATTCCCGCTATGATACGGGGCCTGGATTGTCTTCCCATCTCTGAGGAAGGCCTGGTGTATAACGATCCCCAGGCTTCTCATTCTCCTTATGGTTTTACGGATACGGTATGCAAAACGGGACAGCTGTATATGGAGTCCCTGCTTTATTGGCGGGCCTGCCGTCAATTGGAAAGTTTACTGGAAGCTTGTTCTTTTTCGAAGCAAGAACGGGAAACCTTCCGTAAAAAGGCGCAGCAGGTGGAAACCGCCATCTACAATCTATATAGCGATCTTTCGGGGATTTTTTACGCGGCTGACGGTCTTTGCCGCCAGCCGGATATATGGGGAATGGCCTATATGCTGTCGATTGGTTTTCCCTTGGCGCCTGCGGTGCAGTCCCAAGTTGAACAATGGCTGGTCGCGCATTCCGAAGAATACCTTTACCGGGGACAAGTTTGCCATCTGCCCGGTGGAGAAGCCTGGGAAAAGCTTTTGATTCCAGTGGAACCAGGGGAATATCAAAATGGGGCCTATTGGGCAACCGCCAGCGGTTGGGTATGGCAGGTATTGCGTAAAAACGCTCCCGAAAAGGCTGCCTCCTTGATTACGGATCTATTAAACGATTTCCGAGAAGGTGAAGCTTGCGAGTGTATCAACCAGGGCTACCGCAAGCTGCCAAAATTTGTGGTAAGCGCAACCAACATACGGGGCGCCCTGAAAGAATGGCTGGGCCAGTCCCCAAAACACGGAGAGGAGTTTATTCCATGCTGAAAATAGACCATCAAAAGATCCTTTGGGAATATGATGGAGACATACTCGTCATAGAACCTTGGGGTGCAAACAGCCTGCGCGTCAGGGCCTCCCACATGAAACCCCTGGCCCAGGAACCCTTATGGGCATTATTGCCCCAACAGGAAGTTTCCGCCCACGCCCAAGAAACCACTTACCGAAGCAGGAATGCGGTACGTCTTGACAACGGCGCAATTTCCGCAGTGATCGAAGAGAACGGCCGTGTTACATTCCTGGATAAAAATGAAGCGATCTTATTGCAGGAATTCCAACGAGATAGAACCATGCGGGGTACAAACTACAGCCCCATGATGATCAAAAGCCGGGAATTCTCCCCGCTGACAGGTCAAACTAACCGGTTGACCGTCCGGTTTGAATCGGATCCGGACGAGAAGCTCTACGGTATGGGGCAATATCAACAGGAAACTTTCAATTTGAAAGGATCCGTACTGGAATTAGCCCACCGGAACTCCCAAGTGAGCGTTCCTTTCACGCTCTCCAGTAAAAACTACGGCTTCTTATGGAATAATCCAGCTGTGGGCAAAGCCACCTTTGGGACCAACCGCACCGAATGGGAAGCCTTTTCCACCACCCAAATGGACTATTGGATCACCGCGGGGGATTCTCCCCAACAGATCCTGTCCCAGTACGCTCACGCTACCGGTATGCCGTCTCCGATGCCGGAATTCGCCACTGGCTTCTGGCAATGCAAAATGCGTTACCGCACACAGGAAGAGCTGCTGGAAGTAGCTCGGGAATACAAACGGCGCAATTTGCCTATCTCTGTCATTATCATCGATTTCTTCCACTGGCCTGAACAGGGTGTATGGGATTTTGATCCCGAATACTGGCCGGATCCGGAAGCAATGGTGCAGGAATTGAATGAAATGGGCATCAAACTGATTCCGTATGGCCTACCGTAGATCCCAAAAGCCCCAATTATCCTTCTATGATGGAACAAGGCTACCTGGTCCATACAGACCGGGGAAACCGTACCCAATTGGAATGCGGCGGCTACGAGGTGTTCTATGACGCCACACACCCTGGTGCACGGGAATTTGTCTGGGATAAAATTAAACAGCATTACTATGACCGGGGAATTAAACATTTTTGGCTAGACGCTGCTGAACCGGAAACCATTCCGTATCAATATGACAATTTACGCTATCATTTAGGTTCTGGGCTGGAAGTTGCGAACATCTACCCCTACTACTATGAGAAAACTGTGTATGACGGTCTAAAAGCGCAAGGGGAAACCCAGATAATCAATTTGGAGCGATGCGCCTGGGCTGGCAGCCAGCGGCTGGCTACTCTGGTTTGGTCGGGAGACATCGTTTCCAGCTTTCACAGTATGCGCCGTCAAATCGTTGCCGGTTTACATATGGCAGTGGCCGGCATACCTTGGTGGACCACGGATATTGGTGGCTTCGATTTTGGCAATCCCGACGATCCTGCCTTCCGGGAATTATTGGTGCGCTGGTTCCAGTACGGGGTATTTTGCCCAGTATTCCGCCTTCATGGGGCCCGCGTATTTTCCAGCGACGCACAAGAAGGCATGGGATACGGCGGCGCGCCAAGCGGCGCTCCCAACGAGGTTTGGAGCTACGGAGAGGAAGCTTATGGCATCTTGACAAAATACCTGTTCCTGCGGGAACGCATTCGAGGCTATGTGATGGCTCAAATGGATCTGTGTCACGAAAAGGGAATCCCCCCTATGCGGCCCTTATTCGTGGATTATCCCAATGATCCCACCGCTTGGAATGTAAAGGACCAATTCCTCTTTGGACCGGATATTTTGGTCTCCCCCATCACCCATGCAGGTCAAATCAGCCGGGACGTCTATCTGCCCCAAGGAGCCAGATGGATCCAGGTGGGAACCGGAAACATTTTGGATGGCGGCCAGACTGTCAAGTGCTCTGCCCCGTTGGATACCATTCCCTTGTTCGTGCGGGAAGGCGGTATTTTAGATGCCAAAGTGTTGGAAATTTAAACCGATTGTAAAAGAACATCTTGACTCAGTATTTTAATTTTGGGAGGAGTCTGTTATGGCAATCATTCGAGTTGGCAGTGTGGGCATTGGCGGGATTTCCCGGGGCGTCCATCTGCCTGGCATTGAAAAAAGCCCGGATCTCAAACTTACCGCTGTCTGCGACATCAACCCCGAAGCTTTACGGTATGCACGTGAGACTTACGGAATCGACGAAGCGCACTGTTTTACCGATTATCACGATCTGGTAGCTTGTCCCGATGTGGACGCCGTGGATATTTCCACTCCCAATCATGTCCATTTTGAGGTGGCAATGGCGGCGATCCAGGCAGGTAAACCATACGCCGTTGAAAAACCCATCACCCTGGATTCGGAAGAAGCAGACGCTTTGGCCAAAGCTACCCAAGAAAAGAACCTAAAAAATATGGTGTGCTTTTCCTACCGGTTCAAAGCTGCGGCCCGCTACGCTAAGGATTTAATCCAACGGGGCCTCATCGGTAAAATTTATCATGTAGACATGCAATATTACCAGGCATGGGGCCTTCCCTTCTGTGAAACCCCGCTGGTCTGGAGATTTCAAAAGGAATTGACCGGCTCCGGAGCGTTGGGCGATCTGGGAAGCCACGCGTTGGATTTAGTCCGCTTTGTCACAGGCCAAGAATACAAACGCCTGGTCAGCCATACGGGTACATTTATTCCAGAACGGAAAAAGTTAGATGGTTCCGGAATGGGAAACGTTGACGTAGACGACTTTGCAAACTACCTGGCCGAAATGGACGGCGGCATCCGTGCTACTTTCCGTATCACCCGCTTTGGATATGGACGGGGGAATTACCAAACTATGGAGATCTACGGAAGTGACGGCGCAATCCAGTACGAGCTGGATCACTCCGCTCCCGACATAGACGACATTCATATTTGCATTGGGCAAGCCAACGCGGAAGCACATGTATTTACCAAACTCCCCATTCCTCAAAAATACAAGACCGACCAAATGCAGTCCTTTGCCGATATTCTCAATAACCGGGGTGACGGCATGGCAGCCACTATTTTCGACGGACAAATCAATCAACACGCAGTGGACGCTGTATTGCAATCAAGCAAAGACGGCTGTTGGATCACTTTGCAGTAACCACAGTCCCAAGGAAAGGAGTCCTTCACATGGCAATTCGAGTGACAGTGTGGAACGAATATCTTCACGAAGTTCAATTCCCTGAGGTGGCTCAGGTATATCCCAAAGGAATCCACGGCTGCATTGCGGATTTCTTGAGTGCGGCAGGTATGGAAACACGTACAGCTACCTTGAAAGAACCAGAACACGGTTTAACCCAAGAGGTACTGGACCAGACAGATGTACTGATCTGGTGGGGACACATGGCTCATCATCAAGTCGCCGATGAAATCGTGGATCGTGTTCACCAACGGATTTTAGACGGTATGGGATTGATTGTTCTCCATTCTGGCCATGCCTCAAAAATCTTCCAGAAGGTTTGCGGCACCAACTCCGGATATCTCAAATGGCGGGAAGACGGTGAAAAAGAAATTTTATGGGTGGTGGATCCCAGTCACCCTATCACCAATGGGCTCGATGAAAAGATCGTCATTCCCCACGAGGAAATGTACGGGGAACACTTCAATATCCCCCAGCCGGACGAATTGGTCTTTATCAGTTGGTTTGAAGGGGGCGAAGTCTTTCGCAGTGGATGCTGCTATCACCGCGGGAAAGGCAAAGTTTTTTATTTCCGTCCGGGCCATGAGGTATTCCCCATCTACCATCAACCGGAAATTCAAAAAGTGATCCTCAACGCTGTCAAGTGGGCTGCACCCATTCACTTCCCTCAAACCACTTATGGAAATCTTCCCCCGGTTGTGGAAGTTCATGGCAAAATGGAGCACAGCATTCAAGGGCTTCACGAGCAAAAAGAGCCTTCAGAGTAACCCTTCGCACTATCTCACCCTTTATCAAGAAACCGTTTCAGGCTTTTCCCTGAAACGGTTTCTTTTTGTTCTGGAACAAGAGCTATTCCCCATGGGCACAAATTCCTTGAAAATTTATGGCATTTATGCAAGTCGACCTTTGGACACGCAAGAATTCTCCCCTCTTTCCATAAAAATGGAAAGAAAGGAGCGAAACCTATGAAATACAGGCCTGTCATTTTAAAATTCCCAAAATGCCTCAAGGTCTCCCCAAAAATATCCCCCGATTTTTACCTGCTTTACGAGCAGGCAATTCTGCTCGCTTTAAAGGAGCAGGGCATACTCCCGGACACTCAATATCAGCAGTGCTTGGAGATCCTGACAGGATCTCACCGGGAAGCGCTTCCCTCTTCCATGGATCCTGAGAATGGGGTATAACTTGCCTAACCTGAAAACCAGGACAGTCAAATCTCCGTAATAAATCCGAACAAGGAGTGAGGGCCATGAAAGTAGCGGCATACTGCCGGGTATCCACTGACAAGGACGACCAAGCCAATTCTTTTGAAAGCCAGCAACGGTATTTCTACGACTATATCCACCGCCAACCAGACTGGGAACTCTACCAAATCTACGCGGACGAGGGCATCACCGGAACCAGTACCAAAAAACGGATCGCATTTAACCGCATGATCCAGGACGCCCGGCTTCACAGGTTTTCGCTGATTCTCACCAAAGAGGTCAGCCGCTTTTCCCGCAACATTCTGGATACTATCTCCTATACACGAGACCTGCGCTCTTGGGGCGTTGGCGTCCAATTCATGAATGACGGAATCAATACTCTGGAACCCGATTCCGAATTGCGGCTCTCCATCATGGGGAGCATCGCTCAGGAAGAAAGCCGCAAAACCTCATCCCGGGTCAAATGGGGGCAGTCCCGCCGTATGGAACAAGGGGTGGTATTCGGCCATTCTATGCTGGGATATGACGTGCGCAATGGAAAAATGACCGTCAATCCCCAAGGCGCTGAAATCGTCCGGCTTATTTTCCACAAATATGTTTACGAAGGGAAGGGCACCACTGTCATTGCCCGGGAATTAGAGAAAGCTAGTTACAAAACTTTGACAAGAAGCACTGTCTGGCGGAATACCGTGATTTTGAAAATTTTAAAAAACGAAAAATACTGCGGTGACCTGAAGCAGAAAAAGACTATCACTCCCGATTATCTCACTCACCAAAAGAAATACAATCAAGGCGAGGAAGAATTTATCTTTCTCAAAAACCATCATGAACCCATTGTGGAACGAGAACTATGGGAGAAAGCCCAACGGGAAATTGTCCGCCGGAACATTCGTGGGAAATGCCCCGGCGGACACGGAAACCGCTATCCCCTTTCCGGAAAAATCAAATGCGGTGAATGCGGCCGAAGTTTTGTCTCCCGCAGTCGGAAACACTCCGATGGGAGCCGTTCCAGAGTTTGGCGCTGTGGCACTTTATCGGCAGAAGGCAAATCTCATGTGGACTCCCAGGGCAACATGAAGGGGTGTAATATAGGCTATCAGATTTCGGATAAAATCGGGCTGGAACTGGTAAAACGTTGTGTGGATACACTGGAACTGGAGCAAGAAACGGTTATCAATGAAATGACCAGTCTGATTCTCAAAGCAACTCAGTTTTCCCAAGAAAATGAGCAGGC
The DNA here is from genome assembly GCA_019416395.1 of Clostridiales bacterium. Classification (GTDB taxonomy): domain Bacteria; phylum Bacillota; class Clostridia; order Oscillospirales; family Acutalibacteraceae; genus Acutalibacter. The sequence goes on along the minus strand of DXXH01000062.1, from coordinate 206 downwards.
GCGTTGGGAACAGCTTCACAAAGAACAACTGGAAACCCAAGCCCGAAAGGCCGCCGCGTTGGACGCTTTTTTTGCTAAGATTATTTCCCAAGAAGACCTGGCATTGATAAACCGCACCTATGACCAGCGCCTGGCCAATGTATCCGCAAAGCTTTCCCGGATAGAGATTCCTTGCTGTGACGATACGTGGAAACAGACCATCCAGG
>DXXH01000061.1 GCA_019416395.1 Clostridiales bacterium | reverse complement strand
GGCTCAGGACGGGCAATAATGCCAAGTTTCATAGTAAATTCCTCCTACAATAAAAAATCAAAAATAAAAAATCAGGAGCCCGTTTCAGGCATCACAGATTTTTTCCAAAGTAAAAGTACGGACAGATAGGCCAAGGTTTTCGTAAAAACGAATGGCCCCTTCATTAAACGGCCATACGGTTAGAAAAAGCCGTTTGGCGCCAAAGGCTTTTCCCCGCTGGAACCCTTCTTCCAAAAGGGCTTTGGCTACCCCTTGTCTTCGAAATGGGGGATCCACATACAAATCCACCACATAAACGCTTTTTTCAGGTTGGAGTAAAGGGTTTGCAGACGCTTCCCGCAAGGAGAGCGAGCAGATTCCTGCCGGATTTCCGTCAATTTCTCCAAGCAGCCTCAGTTCATGGTTGTCTTGGAGCTCCCGCAGAAACTGTTCCAAAGGGACAGGGTGTTCTAAAGGACGGAAAAGATCAGGGCGAGCCTCTACATGCATGCGGTGAAGCTCTGCTTCCCACTGGTCGTAAAGGGGATAATCTTTTGGTGTCAGATCGCGGATTACAACATCAGCCATGGGAAGCCATCTCTTTTTCCGCGGCCTCAAACAGACCGTTGATATAGGCGGCGCCCAAAGCCCGGTCGTAAAGGCCGTACCCGGCTCTGCCAGTTTCGCCCCAAATCATTCTGCCATGGTCGGGCCGGACGTAACCGTCAAACCCGTTTTCCACCAGAGCTTTCACAATGGCGTACATATCCAGAGAGCCGCAGCGGCTCAAATGGGCCCGTTCCTCAAAGCCATTGGGGAGAATCTGCACATTCCGAAGATGTACAAAGTGAATCCGGCCCATTTTAGCGTATTTGGCCGCCAGCTTTGGCACATCGTTTTTGGAGGAACACCCCAGAGAGCCGCAGCATAAAGTCAGCCCGTTGTGGGGATCGTCCACCAGTTTCAGGAACCGATCCAGATTTTGTTCATCGGTAATAATGCGGGGCAGGCCGAAAATACTCCAGCAGGGATCGTCCTGATGGATCGCCATATTCACGTCGTATTCTGCCGCCACAGGGATCACTTTTTCCAGGAAGTACCGCAAGTTATCCCACAAGTCTTTTTCCGTTAACGCCTGGTATTGGGCAACCACATTGCGGAGCTCTTCCCGGGTATAGCTGGCGTCCCAACCGGGGAGAGTAAGATCGCTGTCACTTTTCAAAGGATCCACTTGCTCCACCTGTTCCTGGTAATATACCAGAGAGGTGGAACCATCGGGCAGGAGATGATCCAGCTGTGTGCGGGTCCAATCAAATACCGGCATAAAATTGTAGCAGATGCATTTCACACCTGCCTGAGCCAGCCGGCGAATGTTTTCACAGTAATTATCGATGTATTGGTCACGGCTGGGTAACCCCAGCTTGATGTCCTCGTGAACGGGAACGCTTTCGATCACTTCAAATTTCAATCTCGCTTGTTCGGTAAGCTCTTTTAATCGGGCGATACTTTCCCGGCTCCACACTTGCCCCACAGGCACATCGTATACCGCGGTGACAATGGCTTCCATGCCGGGGATTTGGCGGATCTGTTCCAGTGTGATCTGGTCGTCTTCACCGTACCAGCGAAATGATAATTTCATATGTGAACTCCTCCTAGGCTGTGCCAAATAGACAGCCCCTGTCATTTATGTTATACTAAAAAATATTTAGGGAAAGGCAGTGTGGAAAATGGAGCAAACTCCCTCTTTTTGGCAGGGGATCGATCAACTGATAGCCAAGTGTCCCTTGATAATCGACCGGCCCAAAGGATCGTCCCACCCTCGTTTTCCCCATATGATCTACCCGTTGGATTACGGATATCTTGACGGCACAGCCGCTATGGATCAGGAAGGGGTAGACGTGTGGGTGGGCACACAACAGCCTGCCAAAGCGGACGCTTTGCTGTGTGTTGTGGATTTGCCCAAGGGGGAAACAGAAGTAAAACTTTTGCTGGGCTGCACGGAAACGGAGAAAGAGAAGGCTTTTCAATTTCAAAACAAACCGCCTCATATGATGGCTCTTTTGGTTCGCAGACAGCAAAAGTGTACAAGAAAAGAATAGCACAGAAAAACGATTCTCGCAATGTGCCTGGACAGAAAAAATCAAAAAATTATGGAAAATGGAAATAATTCTATTCTGGAATAATAAAGCGGGGAAAGTAGCATATTATGTGTGTGAGATATGGCGGTGAAGGATTGTTCTCAAAAGCGGTCTCAGCCGTCATAAAAAAACGAAGGAGGAACAAACCAATGGAAGTGTATGTATGCGACGTTTGCGGCTATCGTTATGATCCCGAGGTGGGCGATCCCGATAACGGCATTGCTCCCGGCACCAAGTTCGAGGATCTTCCTGAGGATTGGGTCTGCCCTCTGTGCGGAGTTGGCAAAGACCAGTTCTCTAAGGAGTAATTGATTCAAAAGCAAAAAGGGGCTGCCCAGTAGGGCAGCTCCTTTTTTTAGAAACTTTCATATCCATGAGCCTCTTGCAGCATCATGTCTTTCACTTTCATAAGCCGTACCTGGGTAGAGCGCTCGTTCTCGTCCAGCTTCATGGTGATATACCGAATGGTTTCCTGAAGCTGAGGGATCATCACATGTTCCAGAGCATTTACCCGCCGGCGGGTCTTTTTGATCTCCGAGGCCATCAGCTGACAAGCCTTTTCGCTTTCAGCAAGCCGCAGCATCGCGGGAAAGACAGCCGCCAAGGATTCGATAGCATCGTCTAGATCGCCGGAAGTAAAGGCAAAGCCGTAAGAAAACATATCGCTTTCCTGAGGGGAACGGGTGTGGAAGGTAAATTTAGGCACTTCCACGCTCATCACATTTTCGGTGGAGCATTCCAGCGAGACACGCTGTTTGGGGGCGAGCAGAGCCGTATTCAAAACCTGGTCCTGCATACCGGCCCGAGCCAGCATAAAATTTTTATTGGCTTGGGAGATGCCGGATTCCACCTGTTGCCGCAGCCGTTTATTCTCCCGGACCCGCTCTAAGAACTGCCGCATCAACTCATCGCGCTTGTCTTTTAAAAGCTTGTGGCCCCGAGTGGCGGTAGCCAGCTTTTTTTTCAAGCGGGTGAGTTCCATGCGGGTGGGGTTTACCTGCAAACGTTCCGCCACAGGTCATTCCACCTTTCCGTAATACTGGTCAAGCAGCTGATTGCTGATCCGCTTGAGTTCGCTTCTGGGCAGGATCTTCAGCAGTTTCCACCCCAGATCCAAGGTTTCCTCAATGGAACGGTCTGTGTGGTAGCCCTGGGAAACATATTCCTTTTCAAAAGCGTCCGCAAATTGGGCGTACAGCTTGTCGATTTCCGTCAAAGCGGCTTCGCCCAGCACCACCATCAATTCTTTTGCCTCTTTGCCACGGGCATAAGCGGCGAACAGCTGGTTCATGGTGCTGGCGTGATCATGCCTGGTTTTCCCTTCGCCGATGCCCTTGTCCTTCAAGCGGGACAGGGAAGGAAGCACATCGATGGGGGGAGCGATATTTTTCCGGTAGAGTTCCCGGCTGAGAATAATCTGTCCCTCGGTGATGTACCCGGTCAAGTCGGGAATGGGGTGGGTTTTGTCGTCCTCGGGCATGGTCAGAATGGGGATCAAAGTGATGGAACCATTTTTTCCCTTTTGCCGTCCGGCCCGTTCATACAGAGAAGCTAAGTCCGTGTACATGTAGCCAGGATATCCCCGGCGTCCGGGAACTTCCTTCCGTGCGGCGGAAACTTCCCGCAATGCGTCGGCGTAGTTGGTGATGTCCGTCAGGATCACCAGTACGTGCATGTTTTTCTCGAACGCCAGGTATTCCGCAGCGGTAAGGGCCATACGAGGTGTGGCGATCCGTTCCACGGCAGGGTCGTTGGCCAGATTGATAAACAGAACCGTCCGGTCAATAGCCCCCGTTTCCTGAAAGCTCTTTACGAAGAAGTCAGATTCCTCGAAAGTAATACCCATGGCGGCGAATACCACCACAAAAGGTTCCGTGGTACCACGTACTTTGGCCTGCCGGGCGATTTGAGCGGCAAGCTGAGCGTGGGGAAGACCGCTGGCGGAGAAGATAGGCAGTTTCTGTCCCCGGACCAGAGTGTTCAAGCCGTCAATGGCGGAAACGCCGGTCTGGATAAATTCCTGGGGATAGTTCCGGGCAGCTGGGTTCATGGGAAGGCCGTTGATGTCGTCCCGGCGGTCGGGGAGAATATCGGGACCACCGTCGATAGGCCGGCCCAGACCGTCGAATACACGGCCCAGCATATCCTCGCTGACGCCCAGTTCCATGCTCCGGCCCAGGAAACGGACTTTGCTGCTTTCCAGGTTGATGCCCGTGGAGCTTTCAAACAGCTGCACAAGAGCGTTGCCCTCGTTGATTTCCAATACTTTGCAGCGCCGTTTTTCGCCGTTGAACAGCTCGATTTCCGCCAGCTCGTCGTAGCTGACGTTTTCCACGCCTTTGACCAGCATCAGAGGGCCTGCCACCTCTTGGATCGTTCTATATTCCTTTGGCATTACAAGTCCTCCTTTGCTTCACGGGCGTCTGCCAATTCTTTGTCCAGTTGGGCCAGGATCTCTTCATACTGTCCCTCTACCTGATCGGGCATGGTGTACTTAAAGCGGCCGATCTGCTCACGTACCGGCAGGCCTACCAGTGCTCCAATGTCCACGCCTTGTTTCAGGGCTTCCAAGCTCTTTTCATAATAGCTGAGGATCAGATGCATCATGGCGTGTTGCTTGGCGAGAGGCGTGTAGGTGTCCACCTCATCAAAAGCGTTTTGATGCAAAAAGTCCTCACGGATTGACCGGGCAGCTTCCAGTTTTAACCGGTCGGGGGCGGACAATGCGTCCATGCCAACCAGCTGTACAATTTCTTCCAACTCCGCCTCGTCTTGCAGCAATCCCATCAGCTTTGCCCGCAAGGATTCCCAATCCTCAGCCACGTGGCCGGTGAACCAGGATTCCAGTGTGTCCAAATACAGGGAGTAGCTGGTCAGCCAGTTCACAGCGGGGAAATGTCTCTTGTAGGCCAGGGAAGAATCCAGTCCCCAGAAGACTTTTACAATCCGCAGTGTGGCCTGGGAAACAGGTTCGGAGATGTCGCCACCGGGTGGGGAAACGGCGCCGATTACCGAGAGGGCGCCTTCTCGGTTGTCACTGCCCAGAGTGACTACCCGTCCAGCCCGTTCATAGAACTGGGCCAAACGGCTGCCCAAATAGGCGGGGTAGCCTTCTTCACCGGGCATTTCTTCCAAACGTCCGGACATTTCACGGAGTGCTTCCGCCCAGCGGGAAGTGGAGTCGGCCATCAGAGCCACAGAGTAGCCCATATCCCGGAAATATTCAGCGATGGTGATGCCGGTATAAATGGAAGCTTCACGGGCAGCCACAGGCATATCAGAAGTGTTGGCGATAAGCACCGTGCGTTTCATCAAGGAATAGCCGGTTTTGGGATCCAGCAGTTCCGGGAATTCGTTCAATACGTCGGTCATCTCGTTGCCGCGTTCGCCGCAGCCAATGTAAACGACAATATCGGCTTCCGCCCACTTGGCCAACTGGTGCTGAACCACTGTTTTGCCGCTGCCGAAGGGGCCTGGTACGGCAGCCACACCGCCTTTGGCAAGGGGGAAGAAGGTGTCGATTACCCGCTGACCTGTCACCAAGGGCATGTCGGGGGAGAGCTTTTTCTGATAGGGCCGGCCGCGCCGGACAGGCCAGCGCTGCATCAGGGACAGAGGGACTTCCCGGCCGTCGGGAGTTTCCACCACAGCCACTGTCTCCGTGACTGTAAATGCCCCGGCCTGGATTTCCTTCAGAGTGCCTAAGATCCCAGGGGGCACGAGGATTTTGTGGGAAACGATCTCTGTTTCCTGTACAGTGCCAAGCACATCGCCAGCGGCAACGGAGTCTCCAATTTTCAAAGAGGGGACAAAATCCCACTTTAGATCCCGTTTCAAAGCAGGGACTTCCACACCACGCTGGAGATTGTTGCCGGAAATTTTCATAATGTCATCTAGAGGGCGCTGAATGCCGTCGTAGATGCTGCCGATCAGACCGGGGCCCAGCTCCACACTCATGGGCTCACCGGTAGATTCCACAGGCGCGCCGGGACCTAAGCCAGAGGTTTCCTCATAGACCTGAATGGAAGCCTCGTCCCCATGCATTTCGATGATTTCGCCGATCAAGCGGCGTTCGCTGACGCGGACCACATCGAACATGTTGGCGTTACGCATATTTTTCGCGATAACCAAAGGACCGGCCACTTTTTTGATGGTGCCAATACTCATTTTTATGATTCACCCGTTTCTTTCAGGATTCGTTCGCCAGAATATCAGAGCCGACGGCTTGCTCCACAGAGCGTTTTACCATGGCCATACCCATTCCGGTATTGCCGGAGAGGCCGGGAATGGGTACCACGGCGGGGAGGGGCAGTTCCCGCAGCCGTTCCAGCTCTTGGGGGATCTGGGCGCAAAGGGCTTCCGTCACATAGAGGACGGCGTAATCCTCTTCCGCCAGACGCCGCAGCGTCCTGGCGCCGGATTCCCCGTCGTCGATGGGGAACACTTCCAGACCTAAAGCGCCGAAGCCATAAATGCTGTCCCTGTCTCCCAGAACCGCGATCTTATACATAGGTTTCCCTCAGCCTTTCCCGGAGCTTGCCATCGTCCAGTCCGTTGCGTTTCCCGGAGAGAATGATGCGCACCGTATCGATTTCCCGCCGTCTGGCCACAGCGTAGGCAAACAGCGGACCTGCCGAAAAATACTCGCCTTTTTCTCCCTGAAGCAGTTCCATTGCCTGGTCGTCCCGCCATTTCTCAAAGGCAGAGGCCGATTTCCGCAAAGGATCTATTCCCTGGCTGTAAGGAGTGGAGTTCAGGTATTCCAGAAGTTTCTCCATACCCCGTCCGGCGGCTTCCGCCAAGGCTTTGGTGTCCAGGCTTTCACAGGGGGCCAATGCCAGATCCAGGAACTCCCGGTTTTTCCCGGCCTTGCAAGCCCGGGCGGCCGTCTGGATATTGGCTGTAGCTACCGTCCATTCTCCAAACTGCTCCAATACGCTGATCCCGCATTCTTTGCCCAGCCGGAGAATTTCTTCCAGACAAGCTCTGTCGATCAAGATATCGCACAGTTGGCTGTCGCCGGTTTGGAGCAGCGCTTGACTGGCTTTTTCGGCAGCTTGAGCCAAGGCGGGGGAGAGGCTGGAAAATTCCCGTTCCCGGGCCATGCGCAGTAGGTCTTCCGGTTCCCATTGCCCGCCGGGGAGAAATACCCCTTTCGGTTCGGTTTCCGTCACCGCGCATTTGATGGCCGCTTTCAGGTTGTTGCCGTCAATGGGCAGCAGCAGCGGCGCGAAGGGGGCGGTATCCTTGGTCAGTTCCCATAGGAACTCCCAGGTTTTTTCCTCTTCCGCGGCCAGCAGTTCCTCAGGGGAGCCCGATCCTTCCCCGCGGCCCCAGCCTTTGTCCCGGAGAACGCGCAGGCACTCTTTTTCATCGGGGCAGGCCATCAGCCGTTCCAGATCGGTTTTTCCCAGCAGGGATACTTCCCGGGAACGCACCCGGGCCACCGCGTAGATATATTCTTCGCTCATGGGTTCCTCCTTCCCGCATTACGCTTGGGAGAACAAGATGGTCCCCACTGCGTCCCTCAGTTGATCGTAAGCGTCCCGGAATAAAGCGGGGAAGGTGCAGTCCATTTCAATGGGGCCATACACCAGTACAAAGCCGCTTTCCAACTGCCGGGGAGTTTGGGACACTGTAATTTTTCCCTGAGGCGTCTCCCGGTCCAATTCCTGCTGGAAGTTGGCAGGAAGACGTTCCAGGTCCCGGGCGTTAAGGTACAGTATGCCTTCTCCAGGCTGAGCGGAACGAACCGCCAGTTCCAACAAAATGGAGAAGTATTCCTTTACCGGAGCGTCTTCCATGGAGTCGCATATCTTATCCAGCGCTTCCCGAATCAGCTGCTGTTTGCAGCGCAGAAGCTGGTCGCGTTTTTCCAGCTGGGCGGAAGATTCCGCCCGTTCCCGAATGGCGTCGGCCTGTGCCTGAGCCTCATCCAAAATCGCTTTCGATTGTTGTTCCGCCTCTCGTTGGGCGTTTTCCAGGGTGTCCTGGGCTTCCTTTTTGGCCACGGAGAGCAGCGCTTCCGCCTGGTTTTGGGCGTCTTGTTCAATCTGTGCCAAAATGGCTTCCAGTCCTGTCATGCGTTCCCCTCCTTTCCAAAATATGGCATGTCATTACACTGCCAGCCCGCCGATGCTGAAGATGGAAAGGATGGAGACCAGCAAAGCCAGAACGGCATAAGTTTCCACCATGGCGGGAAGGATCATTGCCTTGCCGAACTGGTCAGGCTTTTTGGCCAGAAGAGCGATGCTGGCTACGGAAGTTTTCGCCTGCCATTTTGCGGAAATCAAGCCGACGATAGCGATGGGCAGGCAGCCAGCCAGATACAGAAGGCCCTTGGCCAAGCTGATGTTGGGGTCGCCGCCCAAAATGCCGATCTGGGTCAGGGTGATAAAGCCGATCAGCAAACCGTAGATGCCCTGGGTACCGGGGAGCAGCTGGAGCACCAGGACTTTACCAAACAGGGAAGGGTTTTCGGTCACAACGCCGGCGGCGGCCTGACCGGCCATGCCAACGCCAACAGCAGAGCCGATACCGGCCAAGAAGGTGGCGAGCACAGCTCCTAAAAGGGCAAAAACGATGCCCATCGTGTTCCAATCAAAAGTGTTCATTCCCATTTCCAATGCCGTTTCTACTGCGTTCATGTCATTTTTCCTCCTTGATCTGAAAATGTCGGGTATGGGCCGCGAAGGGTGAAAAGGCACGCCCGCCGCCCTCATAGAACTTGCCGAAGAATTCCACATACTGCAAACGGTTGGTATGCACATAAGCGCCAAGGACGTTGATTGCCAAGTTCATGCCGTGTCCGATAAGGAAAACCACAGCGAAGAAGATGGCGCCCAGCACACTGCCGCCCAGCATGCTGCCCATTTGGTTAAACACCGTGGCGATGACGCCGGTGGCCAAACCCAGGGCCAAAAGCCGGGAGTAGGAAAGGATATCGCTTAAATAGCCGGAGATATTGTACAGTCCATACAGGCCTTTCAGCAGCCGCTTAAAGGGGTTGCGGGATTCTCTTCCGGCAGTGCACACAATGCCCACAGCGCCGATAGCCGCCAGGATCCCGGCGATTGTGCCCACCACGCTGGGAATGCGGAAGGGCAGGTTCACCATGGTGACGAACATCTCGGTGGACAGCAGAAGGACGATCAAACCGCCTACCAATAAATACCAAAAGACCACATCGTATAGGGCGTCGGCGTATTTTTTCCGCCGGGCCAGTTGGTAAAACTGGACACCCAGGCCAGTGAACAGGTGTACGATTCCCAGGGCGAAGGAGAAAAGCAGAAGCCGCATGGGATCGTCCAAAGGTTCAAACCACAAAGCGGGAATGGTGATTTCCGTGTTGAAAAAGGTGCGTGCAATCACCGGGATACAGTCGCCGAAATAACTGCCGAATAAAATACCCCAAACGGTTGTGGAGATACCGCAGAAAAAGAACATACGCATGGTTTTCCGCAGAGACATCTCCATATTTTGGAATTTCAAAAGCGCTACACCGCAGCCGATCATCATTAAGATTCCGTAAGCGGCGTCCGAGAGCATCAAACCGAACAGTATATAGTAGAGCAGCGCCATTACGGAAGAGGGGTCCACTTCATATTTGCCCGGCAGACTGTAGCCGGCCACCACTCCTTCCATGGGGGCAGTGAAGAACCCGTTTTTCAGTTTTACCGGTGGTTCTTCCTCTGGCCCAGGGTCTTCCGTTTCAGCCCAAAGGGTAAACTTGCTTTCCAGCCGTTCCAGCAATCCGGGAGCGTCTTCCCCAGGCAGGTAACCGGTGAGGAAGAATACGTGGGGACTTTGCCAAAGCTCACCCAGCACTTGGTATTTTTCCGCCCGCACACCGTAATAATCTGAGGCCAGAAGCAGATCTTTTCGTTGGTCAGACCGGGAGCGTATTTCATTTTCTGCTTTTTCCCGATCTTTTTCGATTTGCCCGATCTCTTCCTGGAGCTTCTTTGCCTGCTGAGCAGGGGGGAGCTCGGTGGAAAAAGACGGGTAGGTAAATCCCAGAGTGCGCAGGGCTTCCTCAACCTGAGGAGCGTCCCGCTTGTGGCACAGGCAGAACACGCAGGTCTGCTGAGCTTGGCGGCTGAGCACTTCGGCTTCAAATCCGGTAATTTCCGGGAGAAGCTGGGCCAGATTGTTTTTCAGCGTTTGCTCGTCCAGATCCTCTGGGAAGGAGCCGGCGAATATCCGGCAGTTTTCCGTACCCTTGGAATCCAGGGGAATGTCCAATGAAGTCCAGGGTGCCAGACTTTCCAGCTGGGCCTTTAGCCGCAGGATCTGGGCGCCGTCATCGGTGATCTGTTTGCCTAGAGCGGTAAGTTCTCTGGCTTTCCCCAAGAGGGCGGGAGCCCGTTTCCAAAGGCCGTCATATTCTTTTTGTGAAATGGGAGTGCGGCCTTCCAGCGCAGCGAACATACTCTTTTTCACTGGGGCGTATTGGTCCAGCAAGTCCACCGCTTGTTCCAAAAGGTGAATGTTCTGTTCAAATTCCAGTTGGGCCTGCGCAGTATCGGTTCTGGTAAAAAGATCCTCAGCTTCTTCTGGCGTATGCACTTCCACCACACCCTGGGACTGCAAGTATTCCAGGATAGCCTTTCGCTCCCGTTTCAAGCCGTAAAGCTCCAGGCGTTTCATAGGTACAACCGCCACACTCTCACCTCCTTCTCGGGTGGCCCAGCACAATGCGTTCCGCTTCCCGGGCCACTTGATCCTGACGGGACTGGGCACAGGCCCGCAGCTGTTCCTGTTCCTCGAGGGCCTCCTTTTGGATAGCTGCCTTGCGTTTTTCGCCGTCGGCCTTAGCTACACCATAGAGGATTTCCGCCCGCTTTTTCGCTTCTTTTACCGCTGCTGCAATCAGCTGCTGAGCCTTATCGGCAGCCTCACGCCGTAAGCGTTCGCTTTCTTCTTTTGCCTGCCGGACTGTATCGTTGGCCTTTTGTTCCGCTTGATTGACAGCCTGCATGGTTTCTTTTGCCAAATATTCCACCTCCCCTGTTGTGAAAAGCCGCCCGTCACCCCAGGGGAGAAAAGGCGCTTTATCACAGGAAAACAACAAACACATTATACAGGATGGAAGCGATATTGTCAAAAAAAAAATCACTGAAAAATAAATTTTGGCGAAAAGCTCAAAAAATGAGATTTGTTTTCTCTTTCCGACAAAGAAACAAAATTTGGGTAATAAAAAACGCGCGGGGGAAATTTCCCTCGCGCGTTGGAGATGTCAGTGTGTGATAGAAAATCAGAATAAAGTCAAATTACTCTGCAGAGCTTTCGCTGGAAGAGGATTCTTCCTGAGAGCTGGAGCTTTCTTCCACAGCGGAGCTCTCTTCGGAAGAAGAGCTTTCCTCAACCGTGGAGCTTTCTTCTGTGATTTCCTCAGAGCTGGAGTCGCTTTCGGAGCTGGAAGAGGTTGCCTCTGAAGCGGAAGAAGTCCCATTGCGGTTGCTGTCATTGACCAAAGTGGAAACCTTAACGCTGTTGATGGCAGACGTATTCACTTCGATGCCTTCGACAGAAGTGGCCTGTTCCAAAACGTAGTCGTTAAATTCTGTTCCCTTCATTTCGGAAAGCAGAGAGGAGAGCTTGCTTTCATCGCCGACGATATTCTCGTTATAGTAATCCTGAATGGACAGCTTGCGCACTACCAGGTACATAGAAGAGGTTTCCACGAAAGCAGCTTCCCCTTCCTTGGCGGAATTCAATGCGTTAAAGATTTCGCTGGACAGATTTTCAGCCTTTACGGCCATGGGACCCATGTAAGAGGAGTCAGAGCTGGTAGCGGTGGCGTAGTCGTCCGCGGCCTCGCTCATGGTCATATCGCCCGCGTTGATCTTATCCACGTATTTTTCGAATTCTTCCTTTACCGACTCTTTTTCTTCATCGGTCAGGTCCCTGGTTTCACCCTCGCTGGTGGTGACGTTGAAGGGAGCAGAGAAGTATTCGTAGTTGATGTAAGCGCCGGTGTAATATTCCTCGTAAGCGCTGTCATCTAAGGCCAGTTCACCGCCCTCGCCGTACATGGCGGTCATCACCTTCTGGAACTTGACGCTGTACAGGGAATAGGCCTGCTCAAAGGAAGAACGGGCGATGCCCAGTTTTTCCATGGTGGACTGGTAATAGGGCCAAACACTGTTTGTGGTGTTATCCACCTGTTCCTGATCCTCATCGGACAGCTCCAGGCCATATTCCTGGAATTTGTCTTCGATGTAGTAATAGGACTGGAGATAGTTCATAGCCCGGTCCTTGATCCACTGGGTGGCGTCCTCGCCTTCGATCTCAGCGTCCAGCACAGGGGTGCTGGAATCCACTTTGTCAGAGGCTTCGGAGTAGGCGCTATACAAATAATAGATATATGCGCCGATGGGCAATTCGTCCTCGCCCTGACGAGCGGCCCAGGTTTTATTTTCATCATAGCAGCCTGCGAAGCTCAAGCAGAGAGCCAGGGAAAGGGCAACGGCCACAACTTGTTTCCAAATGTTTCTCATGGGTGATCAGCCTTTCAAATTAGTGGTTTTTGCAAAGAACGACAAACATTATACCTTACTTTTCCCGGTTTGTCTACACGGAAATTGTGAATAGTGGGCTTAAACAGCAGCAGTATTCTGCATGGCCGTCAAGATTTCCTCAAGAGCCTGGGTGGGAGAGGCACCCGCCATTTTCACACTGATATAAGGTTTGCTCCCTGCGCTGAGGAGTACCCGTCCGCCCAAAGCCTTGATTAGGGGGGCGACCTGCTGCATGTCAAACTTCTCTTTGTAAATCAGCAGGGAATCTCCTTGCTGCTTGACTTCAGTAATCCCAAGACGGGCAGCGGTGTTGCGCAGCATGGCCACATCTAGCAGACCTTTGACTGAGGCGGGGGGCTCGCCGAACCGGTCGATGAGTTCGTCCAGAACGTCCATGGCGTCTTCCTGGGTTTCCACTTCAGCGATGCGCCGGTATACGTCCAGACGCAGACTCAGGCTGTCGATATAGCTTTCGGGAATGTGGGCCTGAACCTGCAGATCCACCAGGCAGTCCTGGTCCACAGGACGGGCAGGCTCCTCGCCTTTCATCAGTGAGACGGCTTCGTTGAGCAGCTTGACGTACATGTCATAGCCTACGGCTTCCATATGGCCATGTTGTTCCCCGCCCAAAACATTTCCGGCGCCCCGGATTTCCAAATCCCGCATGGCGATTTTAAAGCCCGAGCCGAATTCGGTGAATTCCCGAATGGCGGAAAGGCGTTTCTGAGCGATTTCCGTCAGCACTTTATTGGGGGCGTAGGTGAGATAGGCGTAGGCTCTCCGACTGCTGCGGCCTACCCGTCCCCGGAGCTGATGCAGCTGGGACAGCCCCATGCGGTCGGCGTTTTCGATAATCAGGGTGTTGGCAGAGGGGACGTCCACACCGGTCTCAATGATGGTGGTGCAAACCAGCACGTTGATCTCGTGGTCCAGCAGCTGCCGCCACACCTCGGAAAGCTCTTCCTCGCTCATTTTCCCATGGCCGATGCCGATGCGGGCTTCGGGAACACGCTGCTGGATTAAATTGGCGGTGCTTTGAATGGAAGCCACATCGTTATGAAGGTAATACACCTGGCCGCCCCGTCTCAGTTCCCGGCGGATAGCGTCGGAAATCACCCCCGGGTCGTATTCCAGCACGTAGGTTTGTACCGGGTGGCGGTCGTGGGGCGCTTCCTCAATAACGGACATGTCCCGGATTCCGGAAAGGGCCATGTTCAGTGTCCGGGGGATCGGCGTGGCGGATAGGGTGAGCACATCGGCGCTTTGGCACATCTGCTTGAGTTTTTCCTTTTGAGCCACCCCGAAACGCTGCTCCTCATCGATGATGACAAGCCCCAGATCGTGGAACTTCACGTCCTTGGAAACCAGACGGTGGGTGCCCACCACCAGATCCACGCTGCCCCGCTTGACCCGGCGCAGGATTTCTTCCTGCTGTTTGGGGCTGCGGAACCGGGAAAGCAGTTCCACGTCTACCGGGAAGCCTTCCATTCGCCTGAGAATGGTTTGGTAGTGCTGCCAGGCCAAGATGGTGGTGGGGACCAAAATGGCGCATTGTTTTCCAGCGGTGACGCATTTAAAGGCGGCCCGCAAGGCAACTTCTGTTTTACCGAATCCAACGTCCCCGCAAAGAAGGCGGTCCATGGGCACGTCCCGCTCCATGTCGTCCTTGATTTCGTTGATACACCGCAGCTGGTCTTCTGTTTCGTCAAAGGGAAAGTGGGACTCGAAATCGTGTTGCCATTCCCCGTCGGCAGGGAAGGGGAAGCCTTTTTGCTGCATGCGTTGGGCATAGAGCTGGATCAGTTCCTTGGCGATATCCTTTACCGCGGAACGGACTTTTGATTTTTGCCGTTGCCAATCCGTGCCCCCCAGCCGGTTGAGCTTCACCGCCGAGTCTTCTCTGGGGCCAATATATTTGGACACCAAATCCAACTGGGTGACCGGAACGTACAAGGTGTCGTTTTTGGCGTAGCGCACCTTGATGTAGTCCTTGGTGACGCCGTTCATTTCCAGCTTATGAATGCCCTCAAACAAGCCGATACCGTGGGTGGTGTGCACCACGTAATCCCCGGGGGAAAGTTCGGAAAGGCTGGAGATTTCCTTGCTGTTTTTATCCCGCTTCACCCGTTTTCGTTTGACTTCCGTCATGCGGCCATGGGTGATCAGAGCGAAGTTCGCTTCCGGCAGCTCAAACCCAGCGGACAGAGATCCCAGCATGACGGTCACTGTTCCCGGTGCGGCAGTGGATACCGTGTCCAGCCAGGCGGCAGGTAAACCGGCTTGTTTCAGGTCTTCTGCCAGAGCGGTGCCAGCCCGTTCTGTACCGGCCAGTACCACACAGGCCCGGCCCTGGTCCAGCAGGGGCCTTAAATCGTCCACCAGCAGTTGCACGCCGCCGCCCCAGGGGGAAAGCTGTTTGGCGGTCATGTTGATCAACGTTTTCAGGGGAATTTCATAACTGCCCCGGGCGAAGAGATCCAGAAACACGGTGGGAGTGTTCTGGGCCTTGCCCAGCGCGTATTCCCAATCCTCGCTGTATTTGTCCAACCCTTTGCACAAAAGGCCGTCGGACAAATACCCCTTCAGATCCTCTCCCCACTGCCAAAGGGAAGTGCGCATACGCTCCTTCAGTTTATTTCCTTCAGAAAAGAACAGAAGGCTGTTTTCTGCCGGGAAATAGTCCAGCAGGGTAGAGGTTTCCGGGTAGATCAAGGAGATGAACTTGTCCAGAGAGCCGATCCGCAAACCGTTTTTCAGTTTGTCGGCTTCGCTGCGCAGGATTTCCTTTGCCTTTGGGGCCGTTTTTCCCCGCAGGGAAGAGGCAAGCTTTTCAATTTTCTGGGCCAGAATTTCCGGCTTTTCCGGAATGACCTCTACGCAGGGAGCCAGCGTAACAACATCGATAGGGTCCGTGCGCCGTTGACTTTCAATATCAAAATAGGAAAGGGAGTCGATTTCATCTCCCCAGAACTCCGCCCGGACAGGAGCGGTGGCGTTGGGGGAGAAGAAGTCCACAATGCCGCCCCGGTGGCTGAATTGCCCCGGGCCTTCGATTTGATCCTCACGGGTGTACCCGCAGTTCACCAGGGCCGTCAACAACTCCTGAATTTTCATTTGCGCGCCAGTTTCCACTGGGAAGAGACGCTTTTCCAGCTCCTGAGGCCCCATGGTGTACTGTAAAGCGGCGTCCATGCAAGCTACAATGCAATCGCACCCACCACTTTGGAGCTTTGAAAGCGCTTCCAGCCGCAGGCGCTCGTATTCGTGGGAGGTTCCCGCAGTATCCCGGAAATTGAAATCCCGCAGGGGATAGGGGACCGGCCGCATTCCAAGGGCGGTAAGATCTTCACAAAAGCGTTGGCCTTCTGCTT
>DXXH01000060.1 GCA_019416395.1 Clostridiales bacterium | reverse complement strand
GTGTTCCGCCATAGGGCAAAATTTAAAATCCTACAATATATTGGGAGGAAAAACAATGCAAAAGCGTATCAGTAATTTGCCGTTTCATGATACTCCCGAGCAGGCGCAGAAGCTCGATGCGGTCATCGAAAGCCTGAAGGGCCAGAAGGGCGCGGTTATGCCCGCTCTTCACCAGGCTCAGGACATTTACGGTTACCTGCCCATTGAGGTGCAGGAAAAGATCGCTAAAGGGCTCGATGTCTCTCTGGAAGAAGTGTACGGTGTGTCCACCTTCTATTCCCAGTTTGCCCTTACCCCCAAGGGGCGCAACCACATTTCGGTATGTTTGGGTACTGCTTGCTATGTAAAGGGCGCTGATAAGGTGCTGGAGCGCATTACTCAGAAGCTGGGGATTCAGCCTGAGGAATGTACGGAAGACGGAGCGTTCTCTCTGACCGCCTGCCGGTGCATCGGTGCTTGCGGCCTGGCCCCTGTCATGACCGTTAACGATGAAGTGTACGGCCGTCTTGTCCCGGAGGACGTAGACACCATTTTGGCCCAGTATATGGCTTGAGCGGATTATGCGTGAGCTTTCTCTCAACGTGATGGACATTGCTCAGAATTCCATTTCCGCGGGAGCGTCGCTCATCACTGTAACAGTGGTGGAGGA
This sequence comes from Clostridiales bacterium, assembly GCA_019416395.1. Lineage (GTDB taxonomy): Bacteria > Bacillota > Clostridia > Oscillospirales > Acutalibacteraceae > Acutalibacter. The sequence continues at coordinate 15,765 of DXXH01000060.1, read as the reverse complement.
CCGGCCGGGAGATGTGCTCTCCATTTCGGTGGAGGACAATGGAAAGGGCATGTCCCCGGAAACAGTTCAGAAGGTAATCGACCCCTTCTATACCACCAGAACTACTCGAAGCGTAGGTCTGGGAATTCCGCTTTTCAAAATGGAAGCGGAAATGACCGGAGGCAGTTTTCAAATTGATTCCCAGTTGGGCGAGGGTACGGCCCTCACCGCAGTGTTCAAGCCTTCCAGTGTGGATATGATCCCTCTGGGAGACATTAACGGAACAGTGCAGTTGCTCATTTCCTGCAACCCCAAGCTGGATTTCATTTTCCACCGCGTGCTTTTGACAAGTGAGGGAGAGCGGCGGGAATTCGCCTTAAAGACCCAGGAACTCCGGCAGGTGCTGGGGGAGGAAGTTCCTCTGGATACGCCTGATGTAGTCTTGTGGATCAAGGAGTATTTGGCCGAGCAGACCACGGAACTGTTCCAAGGGTTGTCCACTGAAACATAAAAACCCCGTGACGGGGATTGGATTTTGTATGGAAAGGATTGGTCAGTAGCATGAAATCGTTAGCGGAACTTCAGGCAATTCGCGATAAGACCCGGGCTTCCGTCACCCTGCGTGAAAACGCCGAGGCCGGCACCCGCGTATTGGTTGGCATGGCTACCTGCGGCATCGCCGCCGGAGCCCGGCCTGTATTGAATGCTTTTGTGGAAGAGGTTGCCAAGCGTGGCCTTCAGGACGTGATGGTTACCCAGACAGGGTGCATCGGCATTTGCCAGTATGAGCCTGTTGTGGAAGTGATCACCCCTGGCCACGAAAAGGTGACATATGTGAAGATGACTCCCGAAAAGGCCGTCAGAGTTGTGAACGACCACCTTGTGAACGGCAATGTGGTATCGGAATACACCATTGGAGCCAATGCCATCGGAGCCAAATAATAAGGAGGGAAAAGAATGTTTCGTTCAAACGTGCTGGTCTGCGGAGGCACGGGATGTACGTCCTCTAACAGTGAGCAGATCATCGAAAGGCTGAAGGAAGAGATCAAAGCCCAAGGCCTGGAAAAAGAAGTCAACGTAATCCGTACCGGCTGCTTTGGCTTGTGCGCTCTGGGCCCCATCATGGTGGTGTATCCCGAAGGCGCTTTCTACAGCCGCGTGACTCCCGACGACGTACCTGAGATCGTTTCCGAGCACTTGCTGAAAGGCCGTATTGTCAAGCGTTTGCTCTACCAGGAGACCGTGGTGGACGACAATACCACCAAGTCCCTGAATGAGACTACATTCTACGCTAAGCAGATGCGTATTGCTCTGCGCAACTGCGGCGTGATCAACCCTGAGAACATCGACGAGTACATTGCGCAGGACGGCTATGCCGCTCTGGGCAAAGTGCTCACAGAGATGACACCTCAGGAAGTGATCGACCTGGTGCTGGCTTCCGGCCTGCGCGGCCGTGGCGGCGCTGGATTCCCCACCGGCCGTAAGTGGCAGTTCGCCCGGAACAACGACGCCCCTCAGAAATACGCCTGCTGCAACGCCGACGAAGGCGACCCGGGCGCATTCATGGACCGTTCCGTGTTGGAAGGCGACCCCCACAGCGTGCTGGAAGCTATGGCCATCGCTGGTTACGCCATTGGCGCCTCCCAGGGCTATATCTACATTCGTGCGGAATACCCCATCGCCGTTAAGCGGTTGCAGATCGCCATTGAGCAGGCTCGGGAATACGGCCTGCTGGGCAAAAATATTTTTGATTCTGGCTTTGATTTTGACGTGGACATTCGTTTGGGCGCCGGCGCTTTCGTGTGCGGCGAGGAAACCGCTTTGATGACCTCCATCGAAGGTAAGCGTGGCGAGCCTCGTGTTCGTCCCCCGTTCCCGGCTGTGAAGGGCCTGTTTGGTGTTCCCACCGTTCTGAACAACGTGGAAACTTACGCCAACATTCCCCAGATTATCTTGAAGGGCGCAGATTGGTTCCGTTCCATTGGTACTGAGAAGTCCCCCGGCACCAAGGTGTTTGCCCTGGGCGGCAAAATCACCAATACCGGCCTGGTGGAAGTCCCCATGGGCACCACCTTGCGGGAAGTGGTGGAAGAAATCGGCGGCGGCGTGCCTGGTGGCCATACCTTCAAGGCCGCACAGACCGGCGGTCCTTCCGGAGGATGTATTCCTGCCAAGCTGATCGATACTCCCATCGATTACGACAACCTGATTGCCATCGGTTCCATGATGGGTTCCGGCGGCTTGATCGTTATGGACGAGACCACCTGTATGGTGGACATCGCCAAGTTCTTCCTGGAGTTCACTGTGGATGAGTCCTGCGGTAAATGTACTCCTTGCCGTGTAGGCACCAAGCGCCTGCTGGAGATCCTGAATAAGATCACTTCCGGCAACGGTACTTTGGAAGATATCGACCGCATGGAAGAGCTGTGCTATTACATCAAAGAGAACTCTCTGTGCGGCTTGGGCCAGACCGCGCCCAACCCTGTGCTTTCCACACTCAAATATTACCGGGACGAGTATGAGGCCCATGTGGTGGAGCATCGTTGCCCTGCTGGAGCCTGCAAAGCCCTCACCAACTATTCCATCGAGGCCGACAAGTGCAAGGGCTGTACCCTGTGTGCTCGTAACTGCCCGGTGGGCGCTATCACCGGTTCCGTGAAGCAGCCTCACGTGATTGACACAACCAAATGTATCAAGTGCGGCGTTTGCATGGAGAAGTGTAAGTTTGGCGCTGTGGTGAGAAAATAAGAAAGGAGTGTGCGAACATGGAACAGGTCAATGTAAAGATCAACGGCGTTTCTTATGAAGTGCCGGCGAATTCCACCGTTCTGGAAGCCGCCCGCTACGCCGGTATCGATATCCCCACCCTTTGCTACCTGAAGGACATCAACCAGATCGGCGCGTGCCGTATGTGTATGGTGGAAGTAAAGGGCGCAAGGTCCCTGGTGGCCTCCTGCGTGTATCCTGTCAACGACGGCATGGAGGTGTTTACCAACACCCCGAAGGTTCAGGAATCCCGGAAGATGACCCTGGAGCTGCTTCTGTCCGTCCACGATAAAAAATGTCTGTCCTGCGAGCGCAGCGGCAATTGTGAATTCCAGAAGCTGTGCAACGAGATGGGCATTGAGGAAGAGAACCGGTTTGAGGGCGCTCTGCCTGCCGGTAAGAAGGATTATTCCACGCTGTATTTGGAGCGCAACAACGCCAAGTGCATTCTGTGCCGCCGCTGCGTTGCCGCCTGCCAGAATCAGCATGTGTCTGTAATTGGCGCTAATAACCGTGGTTTTGATACGGAAATTGGTTGCGCCTTTGAAAAGCCTCTGGGCGATGTGGCCTGCGTAGCCTGCGGCCAGTGCATTGTCAGCTGCCCCACCGGCGCTTTGACCGAAAAAGACAACACCCAGGAAGTCATCGATGCCATCAACGATCCCGAGAAGATCGTTATCGTTCAGACCGCTCCCGCAGTGCGTGCTGCTTTGGGCGAAGAGTTCGGTCTGCCTATCGGCACCAATGTGGAAGGCAAAATGGTGGCTGCGCTGCGCCGTCTGGGCTTTGACAAGGTGTTTGATACCGACTTCGGCGCAGATATGACCATTATGGAAGAGGCTACCGAGTTTATCGACCGTGTCAAGAACGGTGGCAAGCTGCCCATTATCACTTCTTGCTCTCCTGGTTGGATCAAGTTCTGTGAGCACTATTATCCCGATCTGATCGATAACCTGTCCTCTTGCAAATCCCCCCAGAATATGGCGGGCGCTTTGATCAAGACCTGGTATGCTCAGAAAGAGGGGATTGATCCCAACAAGATCGTGTCCGTTTCCGTCATGCCTTGTGTGGCCAAAAAGTTTGAGATCCAGCGGGACGATGAGGACGCTGCCGGGCTGCCCGACGTGGATATTAGCATTACCACTCGCGAGTTGGCGCGTTTGATCAAAAAGGCCCAGTTGAACTTTGACCGCTTGCCCGAAGAAAAGTTTGACGACGCGATGGGCGTGTCCACCGGCGCTGCGGTTATTTTCGGCGCCACTGGCGGTGTTATGGAAGCTGCTCTGCGTACTGCTGCGGAGATGCTGGAAGGCAAAGAGCTGGATTCTGTGGATTACACCGAAGTGCGTGGCACAGAAGGTTTCAAGGAAGCCGTGTACAAAGTGGCCGGTATGGACGTAAAAGTCGCTGTGGTCAGCGGTTTGTCCAATGCTGACGCCTTGCTAAAGAAGGTTCGCTCTGGGGAAGCTGACTATCAGTTTATCGAAGTCATGTGCTGCCCCGGTGGCTGCGTCAATGGTGGCGGCCAGCCCATTCAGAGTTCTACCAATCACAGCTTCTATGATATTAAGAAGCTGCGTGCGCAGGCGTTGTATGACCAGGATAAGAATATGCCCCTGCGCAAGAGCCATTTGAATCCTGTGGTACAGAAGTGCTATGAGGAATTCCTGGGAGAGCCCGGAAGCCATAAGGCTCACGAGATTCTCCACACTTCTTACGTGAAGCGCGGCTATTAAGTACAATCTGATACGCTGAAAATAGAGGGCACGTTGGGGATAATCCCCAGCGTGTCTTTTCTTTTTGCAATTCTTTTCCAAACGATTGCTGTGGCTTGCGTCATACCTTTCCCTGGTGTATAATAAGCACCACAAAGGGTTTGTGAAAAAGGTGGAATTGGGTATGAAACGGCTCCTTTTGGTGTTGAGAATCGCGGGCTGTGTTCTTTGTGTGGCGGGTTGCGTGTTTTTCTTTCTTCCTGTCTTCCGCAGAGGGTTCGCTCTGGGAGCGGGATTCGGCATGTTTATCTGTTTGCTGGGACTAGCTTTGCTCCTGTTTTTTGGAAAGATTTCCCGGAAGGGAGGCTGGAAGCAGGCAGCTGTCCGGCTTGTAACAGCCTTTTATTGTCTGGGACTTGCCTGGGCGGGATATCTGACGGGTTTGATGATTTCGGTCCAGGGGAATACGCCGCCGGAAAACACCAATGTGGTTGTTTTGGGCGCCCAAGTGTATGGGGAAGAAAAAATGGGAATCAGCCTGACTGGCCGGGTGAATGCGGCCTATGCCTATTTAGAGGAAAATCCTCAAGCCCGCTGTGTGGTCACAGGGGGGCAAGGCGGGGACGAGCCCTGCCCCGAGGCAGTGACTCAGAAAAACGTGTTGGTAAAGCTTGGCATTGACGAGGACCGGATCTTTGTGGAAGACCAGTCCCATAACACCCGGGAAAACTTGAAATTCGCCAAGGCAATTGCCGACGAACAGGGCATGGGGGAAGAAGTGGCCATTGTGACCCAGGGGTTTCACATGTACCGGGCTACGCAGCTTGCCAAGGCCGCAGGCTTTACTCCCTACAGCCTGATAGCGGAAACGGATCCCCTGTTGTTTCCGGAATATTATGGAAGAGAGCTGCTGTCCTTGACCAAATGGTGGGTAGAGCGGCTCGTGTTAGAATGAGGAAAGGAGTGCGGCTATGCGACTGCTGCTTCAAAATGTACGTTTGATCGACCCTTCCCAAGGATTGGACCAGGTGGCGGATCTGCTGCTGGAAGATGGGAAAATCGCCCAGATCGGGCAGGGACTCTCCGGGGAACCGGAGACTGTGGTAGACGGCGCTGGTTTAGTGGCAGCTCCCGGATTGGTGGATATGCACGTTCACCTTCGGGACCCCGGCCTGACATATAAGGAAGACGTGTTCAGTGGCTGCCGGGCGGCTGCCGCGGGTGGCGTAACCAGTTTGCTTGCCATGCCAAACACAAAGCCTGCCATGGATACTCCGGAAACAGTCCGGGATTTGTTGGAAAGGGCGAAAACAGCCGATGCGGCGGTGTATACGGCGGCTTGCATCACCAAAGACCTGAAAGGGGAAGAGCTGACAGATCTGGCTGGGCTTCGGGCAGCGGGAGCCATCGCATTGAGCGATGACGGCAGACCCGTGGTAAATACCCACTGCCTTTTAGAGGCATTGGAGCAGGCGCCGGACTTGGGCATGGTGGTCACCGCCCATTGTGAGGATTTGTATTTGGCTTCCGGTGGTTTGATGAATGAGGGCGAAGTTTCCCGGAAGCTGGGCGTTCCTGGAATTCCGGCAGCGGCAGAGGACTGCGGCACTGCTCGGGAGATTGCCGCAGCCGCGTCGATTGGCGCTCCAATCCATATTTGCCATGTGAGTACAAAAGGTTCTGTGGAGCTGATTCGTGACGCCAAAGCCCGTGGGGTCCAGGTGACTGCGGAAACGTGTCCCCATTATTTGTTGTTGACGGAGCAAGCGTTGGAAAGCCGCGATGCCGATTATCGTATGAATCCGCCTTTGCGCAGAGAAGAAGACCGGTTGGCGTTGATTGAAGGGTTGAAGGACGGCACGCTGGACGCCATCTCCACAGATCACGCGCCCCACTCTCCGGAAGAAAAAGCGGATTTTCTGAAAGCTCCCAATGGCTCTATTGGTATGGAGACCTCTTTGGCCGCCACTTTAACTGCGTTGGAAGGGGAACTGAGCCTTTCTGAGATCATTGAAAAAATGAGCTGGAACCCGGCGCGTATTTTGCATATTCCTGCCGGTACGCTGCAAGTGGGTGCACCTGCTGATGTGGTGCTTTTCGACCCGGAACAGCGCTGGACGGTGGACGAAACAAAACTGCATGGCAAGAGCAAAAACACTCCCTTTAAGGGAATGACGTTAAAGGGAAAGGTGGTCATGACCATCTTCCACGGCCGGGTGGTTTATGACGTCAGATAAGACAGGTGACTCTGGGGAATTCCCAGGGAGTATTATAATTCTGTAAACGGGAAAGGACGATTCCTATGTCGATGGACAAGCTGATTGAGAAAATTGTAGAAAAACAAAACCCCACAGTGGCTGGATTGGATCCAAAGCTGGGCTATATCCCGGAGTATATCCGGGAAGCAAGCTACGCAAAATATGGCAAAACTCTGGAAGGCGCCGCAGATGCGCTGCTGTCTTTCAATAAAGGTTTGATTGACGCCTTGTGCGATATTGTTCCCGCGGTGAAGCCCCAGGCTGCCTATTATGAAATGTACGGTTGGCAAGGGGTCAAGGCGTTGACAGAGACGATTGCATATGCCAAGGAAAAGGGCATGTTTGTGATTACAGACGGCAAACGCAATGATATTGGGGCCACCATGCAGGCTTATGCCGCGGCCCATTTGGGATTTACCCAGGTGGAAGACGAAACTTGGGAAGCTTTTGGCGCAGACGCACTGACGGTCAACGGGTATTTGGGAACCGATGGCATTCAGCCTTTGGTGGATGTGTGCCAAAAGGAAGACAAGGGGATCTTTGTGCTGGTAAAGACTTCCAATCCTTCTTCCGGAGAGCTGCAAGACCGTCCGTTGTCGGAAGGGGAAACGGTTTACCGGGCCATGGGCGCCATGTGCGAAGCCTGGGGGGAGAAGCTTCCCGGCAAATACGGCTATAGCGGCGTAGGCGCTGTGGTAGGAGCCACCTATCCTGCCCAGCTGGGTGAGTTGCGGGCTGCGCTGCCCCATACGTTTTTCTTGGTGCCCGGCTATGGCGCTCAGGGCGGAGCCGCGGACGATGTAGCTCCTGGCTTTGACAAACATGGTTTAGGCGCGATTGTCAATTCTTCCCGTGGGATTATGTGCGCTTGGCAGAAGGAAGGCGTGGACGGAAAGGAATTTGCCGCAGCCGCCCGCCGGGAAGCCATTCGCATGCGGGATCAGATTGTGGGCCGTGTGGGAAAAATTACCCTGCCGTAATGGGACACGAGGAGAGGTAACAGTATGAAATACGATTCCAAACCCTGTAGATTGCTATCCGCCCAGGCGTTGACAAACGATGTGTTTGATTTTGTTCTGGAAGCTCCCCAATTGGCAGCAGTGGCACAGCCGGGGCAATTTGCCCAGATCCGTTTGCCGGGTCATACGCTGCGCAGACCTATCTCCATTTGTGGAATTGACAAAAGCGCAGGAACACTTCGCTTTGTGTTTCAGATCCGGGGCCAGGGGACGGCGGAGCTTGCTCAATACCACCCAGGCGACCAGATCGAGATTTTAGCGCCTTTGGGCAATGGTTTCCCCATAGATAACACGAAGCGCACTTTGTTGGTAGGTGGCGGTATCGGTGTTCCGCCTTTGCTGGGGGTGGCGTCTCAGCTGGGAGAAAAGGCCATTGCTGTGCTGGGATTCCGCACAAAGGACGGGGTGATCCTGGAGAGAGATTTCCAAACGGCGGGAGCGAAAACGCTGATCGCCACTGACGATGGCACGTATGGGCATCATGGACTGGTGACCGATTTGTGCCAGGAGCAGGATTTCGATTGTGTGATGGCTTGTGGGCCGGGGCTCATGCTCCGGGCTGTGAAAGCGCTGGCGGAAGAGCGGGGCGTGCCTTGCTATGTGTCTCTGGAAGAGCGCATGGCTTGCGGAATCGGCGCTTGTTTGGGCTGCGCGGTGGCTTTGCTCAAAGAGGACGGCAGCCAGTATTTTGGCCATGTGTGTAAAGATGGTCCGGGGTTTGAGTCCCACCGGGTTGCATGGTAAGGGAGGGGAAAATGATGGCGGATTTGCGCGTAAATGTAGCAGGGGTTGAGTTTCAAAACCCGTTGATCGCGGCTTCCGGAACCTTTGGATTTGGCCGGGAGTACAATGAGTTTTATCCCCTTTCCGTGTTGGGCGGTATTTCCTGCAAAGGAATCACCATCAAGGAGCGGCCAGGTAACCCGCCGCCCCGGGTGACGGAAACTCCGGGTGGTATGCTCAACGCAGTGGGGCTGCAAAATCCAGGGGTAGATCATTTTATCCAGGAAGATTTGCCCTGGCTTTCCAAGCAAGGGACAAAGATCATTGCCAACGTGGCGGGGAATGCTCCGGAAGATTACTGCGCCACCGTGGAAAAGCTGAATGACACTTGCGTGGATATGATTGAGCTGAATATTTCCTGCCCCAACGTGAAGCAGGGAGGCGTCCAGTTCGGAACCACCACGGAAGGCGTATACGGCATTACCAGCGAAGTGCGCAAGCATTGTAAGAAGCCCTTGATGGTAAAGCTTTCTCCCAATGTGACTGATATTTCCGAAATGGCGGTAGCCGCGGAAAGCGCCGGTGCAGATGCCCTTTCCTTGATCAATACCTTGACGGGTATGCGGATCGATATCCACACTCGTCGCCCCATCATTCGCAATAATACCGGGGGCATGTCTGGCCCCGCGCTGCTTCCCATCGCGCTGCGTATGGTTTGGCAGGCGTCGCAGAAAGTGAAGATCCCCATTGTGGGGCTGGGTGGAATATCCATTTGGCAGGACGCTGTGGAAATGCTTTTGGCGGGAGCTACGGCATTGCAAATCGGCACGGTTCTTTTTACCGACCCTTACGCTCCCATTAAGATCGCTGAGGGCTTGTCCCATTACATGGACGAAAATGGGATTCAGTCTCTCTCGGAATTAACTGGGGGTGTACGTCCTTGGTAACCACGTTGTATATTGTGCGCCATTGCCAGTCGGCGGGAAATCTGTCCGGCCGGTTCCAGGGCAGGTTTGACGCCCCGGTAAGCGAGACTGGGGAAAAGCAGCTGGAACTCCTTTCCCTCCGGTTTCGCAACGAGACTTTAGACGCCATTTACTCCAGTCCCCTGATTCGGGCGTACAAAACTGCAGAGGCCATCAATAAATTTCACGGGCTTTCCATTCAGAAAGACGATGGCCTTTTGGAAATCGATGTGGGGGAAATTGAGAACCAACTGCTTACGGAGATTGGGGTAAAATATCCGGAGCTGGCTCACAATTGGGACTTTTCCCCGGATTTATGCGTGTTTCCCGGCGGGGAGACCATGGTTCAGGTTTACGAGAGAATCAACCGGACCATCGACCAGATCATTGCGGATAATCCCGGGAAGCGGGTGGCGATTTCCACTCATGGAGGCGTGATCCGCAATCTGTATGCCCGAGTGCAGTACGGCTCCATTGAGGGGCTGCGGAAAAGTGTGGTTTTCGGAAATACCAGCGTCAGCGTCTTAGAAGCGGAAGACGGGAAACTTACCTGGAAAACCATCAACGACCAATCCCATTTGCCGGAAGAACTGCGTCATTCTCCCACGCAGTATACCTTCCACACAGAGGCCATATGATTATTCTAGGGATCGATTTGGGAAAAGCCCGCACGGGAGTAGCTGTTTGTGACCAAGGGGAGTTGTTGGCGTCGCCGCTGACAGTAATCCAGGAGCGTAACCGGGAGCGGCTGATCGAACAGATCGTACTTCTCGCGAAAGAGAGACACGCGGAGCTTTTCGCAGTGGGATTGCCCCGGAACATGGACGGCAGCGAAGGGGAGAGCGCGCAAAACGCCCGGGAGATCGGGGAAAAGTTGAAAGAGATTTCCGGTTTACCGGTGGACTTTGTAGATGAACGTGGTACCACAGTCACAGCTCACGGATACTTGAATGAGACCAATACCCGGGGAAAACGCCGTAAGGCAGTGGTGGACGCTGTGGCGGCGACGGTAATTCTGCAAAACTACTTGGATTACCGCAGGATGCACAGATTGGAAAGCTGAGCCTGGGAAAAGGATCCAATCGGTTTACATTGGCTGGAAAATCCAGTATACTTTTTATAAAAGCAACGCGCGCCAGAGGGCGCCGGTCGGATGGCGCTCCAAAGCGCAGGGAGGAGAGGACAATGGGAAATTACCAGATCATTACCGATTCCACAGCGGATTTAACATCGGCGCTTATCGAGGAACTTGATGTACAGGTGATCCCCCTCTGCTACATGATGGAGGGGAAAACCTATCACAATATCCCCGGGGGCGGGGAGATGGACGATCCCACGTTTTATCAAAAGCTGCGGGCAGGCGCTTTGTCCACTACCACCCAGGTCAATTCCGAAGAGTTTCTCCAGGTATTTACTCCTTTGCTGGAAGCAGGGAAGGACGTGCTGTATATCGCTTTTTCCTCAGGCCTGAGCGGGACTTACCAAAGCGCCATGCTTGCTCGTGAAGAGCTGAAGGAGCGTTTTCCTGACCGGCGGCTGGAAGTGTTTGATTCCCTGTGCGCTTCCATGGGGGAAGGACTGTTGGTATACTATGCGGCGAAACTGCGCTCGGAAGGGAAAAGCCTGGACCAGGTGCTTTCCTGGCTGAAGGAAAACGCGCTGCATCTGTGTCACTGGTTTACGGTGGACGATTTGAACCATTTGAAGCGTGGAGGCCGGGTGTCTACGGCGACGGCAGTGGTGGGAACCATTTTGAATATCAAGCCGGTGCTTCATGTGGACAATGCGGGTCACCTGATCCCCGTGGCGAAAGTGCGGGGGAGAAAACAGTCTTTGGACGCCATTGTAAAACGTATGGAAGAAACGGCAATCAATCCCGCGGAGCAGATGGTGTTTATCAGTCATGGCGACTGCGTGGAAGACGCCCGATACGTGGAACAGCAAATCCGGGAGAAGTTGGGTGTCCAGCAAGTGAAAATCGGGTTTATTGGCCCGGTGATCGGCGCCCATTCCGGTCCTGGTACCGTGGCGCTGTTCTTCCTGGGAAAAGAGCGGTAATGCTTACAGAATATGCACAAAAAGAGCCTGCGGAGATTTAACATTTCCCAGGCTCGTTTTTTCTTGACAAATCCGATTGAAACGGGTACAGTAATAAAGGTGTCCGAAATAACAGGACCCCATCAATCCAACAACAAGACGAGGTGAGCAAAGTGATCGTCCCCCGAAGTAGCGGCAGCACAAAACCCGGAGGGGAAAGTGCGGCCAAAATGGCTTTTTATCCCGTATTTGCTGGAGTAAACCGATCTCTTTGCTGCCGGCGGCTTTGTTAGAAGCTTCTGGCTCCAAGGGGTAAATCTCCAGCGCGGCAAGCCGCTGTGCTTTTGGTTTTGTGTTGTATTTTCTCTCCTATCAAACTCAGAGGAGGTACAACCCCATGAAAGAAAAAATCTTGGAGCTTTTGGAAGAGCGCAAATATCCAGAAATCGCCACCCAGGTGAAGGACATGAACCCGGCGGACGCCGCGGTTCTGCTCGAGGAACTTCCGGAGCAGAGTATGCCCATCGTGTTCCGGCTGCTGCCAAAGGAATTGGCGGCCGATGCCTTTGCCTATATGGACGGCGATTCCCAGGAAATCCTGGTGAAAGGGTTCAGCGATAAAGAGCTGGACGAAGTGATGAGCCAGCTGTTCCTGGACGATACCGTGGACATGATCGAGGAGATGCCCGCCAATGTGGTGAAGAGAATTCTCCGCCATGTGGACGAGGATACCCGGAAGATGATCAACCAGGTCCTCAACTATCCCAAGGATAGCGCTGGCAGCATCATGACCATGGAATATGTGGATCTCAAACGCAGCATGACGGTGGAACAGGCATTTGACCGGATTCGTGCCACAGGTTTGGACAGCGAAACCATCTATACCTGTTATGTGACCGATAGCCGTCGGAAGCTGGAAGGCATTGTCACTGTGCGTGACCTGTTGCTTTCGCCCAAGACAGAAGTGCTGCGGAATATTATGGAAACCAATGTGAAGTTCGTCAGCACCCACACCGACCAGGAAGAAGCTGCCCGGATTTTGAGCAAATACGACTTTTTGGCGGTACCTGTAGTAGATGCTGAGGAACGTCTCGTTGGAATTGTCACAGTAGACGACGCCATTGACGTTATCCAGGAAGAGGCTACGGAAGACATCGAGAAGATGGCGGCTATCGCCCCTTCGGACAAACCCTACATCAAGACAAGTGTGTTTGAGACTTGGCGTAAGCGTGTTCCCTGGCTGTTATTCCTGATGATTTCCGCTACGTTTACCAGTGGAATCATCTCTTCCTACGAAGATGCTTTGGCGGCCAATCTGGTGTTGTCCAGCTTTATTCCCATGTTGATGGATACGGGCGGCAATTCTGGCAGCCAGTCTTCGACCACCATTATCCGTGGGCTTTCCTTGGGGGAAATCCGTTATATCGATGTTCCCCGGGTGATTTTTAAGGAATCGGCTGTGGCGCTTCTCTGTGGAATGACTTTGGCGGCAACCAATTTTCTGAAGCTGATGGTGGTAGACCACGTTTCTATGTTGATTGCCGCAGTTGTGTGCCTGACCCTGGTGGTTGTGGTGCTGGTGTCTAACGTGGTAGGCGGTACGTTGCCCATTTTGGCGAAACGGATCGGGTTTGACCCCACGGTGATGGCTAGCCCGTTGATCACCACTATTGTTGACGCGGTGGCTTTGATGATTTATTTCAATATCGCCAAGCTGCTGTTGAGGATTTAAGTGTTTTTGTATGACACAGGGCGGGAGTACGAAGGGGATTACCCCTTGGGCCGTCCTTGCTCATAAATCTTTATCTTTTTTCGGAGGAAAGAAAAAATGGGAAGGATCGTTAATGTAGCTGTAGTTGGCTACGGCGGAATGGGCGGCTGGCATACCCGGCTGCTCCAGGAAATCCCGGAAGTGCATCTGGCTGGCGTGTATGACATCTTGCCGGAGCGGAACAAGGCCGCGGAAGAAGTTGGAATCAAAGCATACGAGAGCTATGAAGCTCTGCTGGCAGATCCCAACGTGGACGTGGTAACGGTGGCAATCCCCAACGACGCTCACAAAGATGTGTGCATTCAGGCTATGGAGGCCGGCAAACTGGTTATCAGCGAGAAGCCTGTCACCACTTCCTCTTCCATTCTGGAGGAAATGATCGCTGCTTCCGAGCGGACTGGTTCCGTGTTTACCGTGCACCAGAACCGCCGCTGGGACGAAGATTTCCGGGTGGCTGAAAAGATCGCTAAATCTGGCGACCTGGGCCGTGTGTTCTCCATTCAGTCCCGTGTGCATGGTTCTCGTGGTATCCCTGGTGACTGGCGGAATACCAAGGAGCATGGCGGTGGCATGGTTCTGGACTGGGGCGTGCATCTGTTGGACCAGATGAATATGATGATGGGCAAGATGCCTAAGACTGTGTATGCCACTCTGTCCAACGTGACCAACGAAGAGGTGGACGATGGCTTTACTGCTACCTTCACCTTTGACGATGGCTTGATCTTCACTGTGGAAGTCGGTACCAGCAACTTTATCAATCTGCCCCGCTGGTACATTCAGGGCGTGAACGGTACCGCTCAGATTGACGACTTCAATGTGAATGGCAAGATTATTGTGGCCACCAGTGACGAAGAGCATGACGCTGTGCCGATCATCACTGCCGCCGGTTTGACCAAGACCATGGCTCCCCGCACTCCTGAGACGATCAAGGAGCTGCCCTTGCCCCGCATTCATTGCGATATCAAGGACTACTACCGGAATATCGCCAAAGTGGTCAATGGGGAAGCGGAGCCCATCGTCACCCATGACCAGCAGCGTGAGTTGATGCATTTGATGGAAGTCATCTTCGAGTCTGCTGAAAAAAACCAGGTTATCACTATCTAAAAATCCTGATAGCGCTAAAGAGAAAAAAGCCTGCGGTGTGTTTTCATACCGCAGGCTTTTTTGTGAGGATTCCGGCTCCCAGTCTGAACAGGGAATCCTTGTAGCAGGGCAACACAAAAAGCCGTGGAAATACTCCACGGCTTTTGCTTTAAAAACAAATCCCACCCGACCGTATCGCGCAACTCAATAACCTGCTACATAAAAGCAGGTGGGTGCCCCCCCGCATGGTTCACGCTCCCTTCCTCCAGCAGCGGTCAAAGCCGTGCCGGGAGGTCTGCAATCCGCATGCGGAGACAGAGCTCCCTTTCAATCGAGTGTAGGGTTATATGTGCGCAGTCCGCGCATCGGGCAGGAAAATACTGCTTTTTTCAAATAGGGAAGAGGTCAAATCAAAGCTTTTTTAAGGATACGCCAGACCCGGGGTTTTTATTCCTCGTCGCCGTCAAAATAAGCTTCGTTAAAGCGCTCCTCAAAGATTTCAGCCAACTTATCCAACAGCTCGTCGTCTTCTACTTCCTGAAGCTGTTCTTCGCCGTCTTCCTCAATGACTTCAAAAATATAGTACGTTTCCGCGTCGGAAGCGATCTCGTCAGGTTCCTGTTGTGTAGGGACCAGGGCCAAGTAATGGCCGTCATCGTTTTCCAGCTCGTCGATAATTTCAAATTCATGCTCCTGGCCTTCGTCATCTAACAAGGTGAGAAGGTCAGCTTCATATTCATGGTCCATTTGCACACGCTCCTTTCTCCAAAGTCATTGTACCGTAAATCAATTCCATAGTCAAGCGGTGTTTTTACAAAGAGGCGATTTTCAAAGGAGCTTACGAATATACAAAAGCTTCTATGTGATTTTTATCTAAACTTTTTCAAGAAAAAAGAAAAATACTATTGACAAACTGGAAATACGGCGCTATAATAAAGGCGAAGATAAGAGATAGAGAAATCTACCAGATCTTCAACAGCAGCTTCGCAAAGGCCGGAAGTAAGTGGAACGGAGTTTTTCCGGTTTTGACGAACTCAAAAGCTTCAAAACGTAAACATCGTTTTCCGAAAGGCTTTGCTGTAAGAGGTCATTTGAAAACGGTTTGGCGTAATTGCTGGAGAAAGAAACCTTTTAAAGAGAAGAGAAATTTTTAGGAGTGCTTATCTTTCTTGGTAAAATGCGAAAGCAACGTCGAACAGCGAGAAGTAGAATGCTTCCTAGAGAAAGAGCTTTTCACTGGTAAAGAAATCTTCAAAAGCCTTGTTTACCCGCAAGGATTCCTTTTGAGAGAAGTCTTTAGTATAGAAAACCTTTAAAATTTAGTAAGAAGCTATGTTGGGTTTTGAAAACGGGGAATTGGTTCCAGAGTGAAAACGGCGAGGAGTGGAATTGGGAAACGGGCTGTAAATAATAAATGTAGAACGGTTTTGGAGTGTATTTCAAAATCAG
>DXXH01000006.1:40543-54439 GCA_019416395.1 Clostridiales bacterium | reverse complement strand
GCTGTGATAATCGCACAAGAAAATAGGAGAGGACACTTCTAAATGCAGGAAATCATAGAAGAAAATTCATTTTAAAATTGTGCCTGCTTAAGCGGTACTCTAATTTATCAAGATTCAAAATAAGAATATATAGATATAAATTTATTGCGAATAGAAAGCTATATGTTATGATATGACATAATAGAAAATCAATATTTTTAAAAGGAATTATAATTTAGACTGTGTCCTTTCCTGGAACAGAATCCCTGATGAGATGCTTTGTGCAACATCTTTCTGTGGATCTTGCATGGAATTGGTATGACTCAGGATAAAATCCTGATTTCTACACCTGGGATGGCTACACCATCTGGTATGGAACAGAAATTGTGAACCATGTACCTCGGGAAATTACCCCAGAAGAGATTGAAAAAGCCATAGAAAGATATGGTTAAGTGCTAAAAGTAGTGCGCGATGCTTTTTGCCTAACATACACTTCGTTACCACGGTTATGGTGTGTAAAAAACAAAAGAAAGGGCCAATGCCTTGGCTTTTTCCGCAAATAAAAAATCTAGTTGAGAATTGCTCAAAAAGGAGGTTGTCCTATGAAAAAGATCGCTTTGCTGATGACCATCTGTGTGCTGGCATGGGGAACTCTGTCTGGCTGTCAAAGGGAACAGGCGCCAACACCCCCACAGGAGTCCAGTTCTTCCACAATTCAATCCAGTTCCGGCGTTTCGGAGGAAGACCCTGTGGTCATCTGCATTGAAGATGATTTTGAACAGGACGCCTACGGACTGGAAAACTATCTGTTGGCCACAGGGGTGGAAACAGATTATGAGTTTTTAGTGCTGCCTTCAAATCTGGATGACCGTGAGCCAGAGTTGACCCGCTTGCGCACAGAGATCATGTCAGGGGATGGGCCGGACGCCTTTATCTTGAGTCCTACCATTCCCGGCACGGTGACCGACTCAGGGGAAACCATGGAGCCTCTGTTTCCCAATGTGGAAAAGAGCATTTACTCCCACCTGTTTTTAGACGTGGAAGATATGGTGCAGCAAAGTGAAATTGTGGACCTGGAAAGCTGCAACCAGACGGTGATGGACGTGGGTGTCACGGGGGAGGGGAGATTCCTGCTGCCGGTGATGTATACCTTTTCTACGCATGTTTTAGACCGCTCCGCCTTAAACGATCCCGATTACACATTTTCTTCTCTGGACGAGCTTCTGAAAAGCGATGAGGAGACCTTAAAAGGCACCTTGGCCTGGAGTACCTTTAAGCTGTTCCCTAACTGCCTGGGAGTTCTGGCGGATTACGAAGGGCAGAACTTGCTGGTTACTGCAGATTCCCTGCAAAATGCAATGGAGAAAGCGGACGCTTTGTCTGCTTTGCAAGATGAGACCTACTCAGGTTCGCCGGCAGTGTACCAGGATGGTTTTACCGGTTATGGGCTTCAGGGTCTGGGAAGCTCAGATACAGTCTATTCTTTCTTTCCGGGCCCAATCCGCAGGGGGGAGTCACCGCAGCGGTGACTCTCTATGTCGCAATCAACCGCAACGCAGCCCATCCGCAGGAGGCTTTCGATTTCATTGAGCTTCTTTACAGCGAAGAATTGTTTAACGGCCAGGGCTTTAAGGTCGACGGTTACCGTTACGGCTCAACATTTCACTATGGCATTGGAAGCGGTTTGATGGCAGCCGTTCCCGTAAAGGACGAGGCCTTTTTCCAGTACCTGGAAGAGTGCGGCATCCAGCAGGAAACCATGGATTCTGTGCGGGCAGCGGTGGCGCGGATCGACAGCGCCAAAGTCTACTCCGACTTGGATCTGGATATCTATGAGTTGTACGATACTTGGCATTGGAGTTATGGTCAGCTGGATACCCCCTTGGAAGAGCTGGTGGACCAGACCATCTCCTCTATGGAAATGACCCTGGCGGAGTGAGCCTATGAAACGCGCGTGGAAAGGCTACTTGCTCATTGCCCCCATGCTGGCCGGGTTCCTGCTGTTTTACGTGCTGCCCTTTGGCCAGGTGGTGTGGGATTCCCTGTCCCAAGGCACGGGAAAGAGCCAGCTGTTTGTAGGGCTGGAAAATTACACCCGCATGTTCCAAAACGATATGTTTCTCCAGGCCTTTGGAAATACCCTGCGGTTCCTGGGGATTGGCCTGCCGGCGATTCTGGTTCTGGCCTATGCTCTGGCCCTGTTTTTGAAAAGCCAAGCCCAGCGGTTCCCCCTGCTGAGGGCTGTATTTCTGCTGCCCTATGTGATGCCTGTGGCGGGCACGGTGCTGCTGGTGGACTTACTGTTTTCCAAGGAAGGGCTTGTAAACCGGCTGCTTCTGGCTTTGGGCCTGCCCCTGGCGGATTGGCTCCAGTCCCCTGCGGCTTTTTGGGTGCTGCTGCTCTCCGGGCTGCTGACCATTCCCCAGGAACACTACCAGGTGGCCCAGGTGGAAGGGGCCTCCCCTTTGCAAACCTTCCGCTATGTGACAGCTCCCCAGATGTGGTACGCACTGTTTCTGGCTTTGGTATTCTCCCTGATCAACGCCTTTAAGTATTTTCGGGAGATCTTCCTGGTGGGGGGCGAACACCCCCATGAGTCGGTGTACATGCTCCAGCACTTCATCAACAACGCCTTTGCCAATTTGAACTATCAGCGGCTGGGCGTGGCTTCGGTACTGCTGTTTCTGGTGATTGCCCTGGCGCTGGGATTGTGCTCCCTGTGGGTGCTGCGAAAGGAGGCGGCCCGCTCATGATCTTGACCCGCTCTCCCATTTTGCGCTTTTTCGCAGGGGCTGTCACGGTAATCCTGCTCCTTATCATTTTAGGGCCTTTTTTTCAGGTGCTCTATGGAGCACTGTTTCCCCAGGTATCCGGGTTTTCAGTGGAGCCTGTCTATACCGTGTTTCTGGCCACCCCGGAATATCTGCTGGTATTTTGGCGGACCTTGGCTCTCTGCGCCCTGATTGTAGTCAGTCAGGTGGTGTTGTCTGTCCTGGCGGGACTGGGTTTTGCCAAATATCATTTTCCCGGAAAAAATATCTGTTTTTTCCTGCTGCTGGTGGTCATGGTGCTGCCGCTGCAGGTGACTTTGGTGCCCAACTTCCGGATTTTAGGCACCTTGGGCCTGCTGGATACCCAATGGGCGTTGGTTTTGCCAGCTATGTTCGCACCTCTGGGCACTTTTCTGATGACCCAGAGCTTCCGGGCGGTGCCCGATGAGATTATGGAGGCCGCCCAGTTGGACGGCGCCTCTATGGGGACTGTGCTGTGGAGAATTCTGGTGCCAAGCAGCAAAAACGGTCTTGCCTGTGTCATTGTTCTCACTTTTTTAGAGGCCTGGAACATGGTGGAACAGCCCATGGCCTATTTGAAGGATGTTTCTCAGCATCCCCTGTCCGTGGCACTGGCTACCACCCAGGCCCGAGATGTGGGTGTGCAGCTGGCTTGCTGTCTGCTGGCGCTGCTGCCGCCTTTGCTGCTATTTTTGGGGTTGCATAAGGAACTGATCCAAGGCATTGCCCTGCAAGAGGACTGGACAGGGGAATCCCACCACCGTGGATTCTCCCGGGCTCTTGGGGTGGCTGTGGTGGTTTTGGTAGAGTGCACCTTGCTCTCTGGGGCTGTTTCCAGGGAGATGGCCATTCAAGTGGCTACCGCCAGCCCACGTACCGACAATGAGCGGGGTATCAGCAGTTTACCTCTGGACGCTTTCCATCAAGAAGCGGACGGCACGTTCCTTTATCTGCTGGAAGAAGGTTCAGGATTGCTGGGGAGAATGAGGATTCGCCAGATTTCTGTGGATATTTTGGATTCGGTTGGGGAGACAGCCTTTACCACCGGACTTCAGCAAAGAGGCTCTTATGTGATGTACGCTTCCCGTCCCTTGCAGGATGAAGCCCTGGCAGAGAAAATTGAGCCTGGGGAACCGGTTTCGGACACCTACCTGCTTTGGGCGCCGGGTGATATGGACCTTTCCCTGGATACACCTTCTGCCCAGGTGGAAGGTGGTGATGTGTGGCTGCTGGAGCAGGAGAAGGCCAGTCAGCCGTTCCTTGCCCAGCGGGAACTGGCCGCACTTCTCCCAGCGGAACAGAGAGAGAATTGCCGGCTGTTCAGCTTCCATGAGGTGGAGCGGTTTGCCCGTATGCTTCCCTGGCTGGGATTTACGGTGGTTTTGATCGCGGCTCCCTTGGTGTGCTCTGTGGGACTGTGCCTTTCTCTGGGGCCTGGGAAAAGGAAATGGCTTAAAATCCTGTGGGGCTTCTTGACGGCAGCAAGCCTTGCTGGGCTGACGGTTTTGCTGCTGCGGCTGGATCTGCCAAGCTCTTTGATGCCCCCCAGTATCCTGTTCGATGTGGGGTACTTTGGCTGAACGCTCCGTTTGATAGGGGAAATCCTGTCCGCTGTTCCAGAGAATCCCGCCTGTGCGGAACTACAATCTTTGCTAGCAGGGCAGCTTCAAATCATGGGATTGGTGATTGCAGGAGAATTTCTGATACTGGCTGTCCTGCTGGCGGGTGGTCTGTGTTTGCAAAGGAAGCGCAAGCGTATTCAGAAAGGCTGGTCAAGACGCCAGTAACAGCGGAACCGCTGCGGACGGAGGAAGGGTGGCAAGTAAAGCGGTCATCAAAGGCGCTGTGGTGGGCGGCGTGATTGCTGGTGACGCAGGTGCTATCGTCGGTGCATCCGCGGCGAAAGCTGGACCAGATGCAAAAAAACAAAACGGAAAAATAACATAGAAGGAAAGGTAGGTGGTATGCACACCATCTACCTTTTTTATGGATAAAAAGGGAAATTGCCGCTTTGATCGTTCTCGCTTATACTTCCCGTCTTTCTTCAGAGGTCTGGACAACGCCAAGGAAATCTGCCACAAATGAAAAGTGTGCTATCCCAAAACCATTCCCTGTTCCGGTGTGACCAAAACTTTCCTGCGCTTCGCATTTAGAGTCTTGTAGTGAGTCCCCCAAGCCCACGTGGCATCCAGAATCGGTTTTAAGCTTTTCCCTAAATCTGTTAAACTGTATTCGACTTGCAGGGGAACTTCAGCATATATTTTTCGACTGACTTTCCCATAGCGACTTATAATTTCCTGCACTGTTTTACCGAGGAGATAGCAAACCAGGTATTCCGTTGTATTTTGGAGAAAGTGGTGGATGCAGGATACTTTCCCCAAAAAGCGGTATTCATTGACAGCACACACACAACAGAGGTTTGGCCCAGGTATCCCACTGGGTGAAGCTTAAATTTGCTGCCATAAAGCTGAAAAAATGACCAGGTGGCTATGGGAAGAAAACTCTGACCTTCTCTTTACGTCTAGTTTTTTGCCCTTATATGACAAAAACCCGACTTATGCTTAACGCATAAGCCGGATTTTTTTTGATAGATTACTTTTTCGTTTTTATATCAATATTTCCCGTTGTTGCCCATGGCCTCGTGCTCCGGCTTTCCGGGGGCAGCGGGGACATTGTCTCCAGCGGAATTCTCAAACTGGAAATGGGCCACCTGCTGGCGCATCATAGAGGCCTGACTGGACAGCTCTTCACTGGCGGCAGCGCTCTCCTCTGCCGTAGCGGAGTTAGTCTGCACCACGTTGGAGATCTGGTCCACGCCGCCGGCGATCTCGCTCAGCCTCTGGGCCTGGGACCGGTAGGCTTCCGCCACATCGTGGATGGTGTTCACGATCTGGTTGGTGCCGTCGGCTACCACCGACAGACTATCAGCAGTGGTCTGGGTCAGTTCTTCCCCGTGCTGGACGGCCTGGATGGAGTTCTCAATGAGCTTGTTAGTGCGCTTGGCTGCCTCTGCGCTCTTGGTGGCCAGGCTGCGCACTTCGTCGGCCACCACCGCGAAGCCCTTGCCGGCAGAACCTGCACGGGCTGCTTCTACCGCGGCGTTCAGAGCCAGGATATTGGTCTGGAAAGCAATGTCGTCGATGGTCTTGATGATGCCCCGGATAGCGTTGGACTGAACGCTGATGTCCCCCATAGCCTGGCGCATCAGCTCCATCTGCTGGTTGCTCTTTTCCACTTCACCCTGGATACCAGCCAGGAATTTCCCGGCTTCCACCGCTTGATTGGCCTCGTCGGTGGCCTGGGTGGACAGATCCGTGATAGCGGAGGACAGCTCCTCAACAGAAGAAGCCTGTTCCGTGGCCCCCTGGGCTAGGGCTTGAGCGCCGCTGGAAATCTGCTCTGCCCCAGCGTTTACCTGCTCCGCCGACTGGGAGATGGATGTGATAGTTTTAGTCAGAGTGCTCTGAATATTTAGTAGGGCGTCCTTCAGTTTGGAGAACTCCCCAACGTAAGCCTGCTGCAAAGTAAAGGCCAGATTGCCCTTGCCGATCTGCAGCAGTACGGCGGACACCTCATCGATGTAATTGATGTACTCCTTCAGCCGTTCCACAATACGGGCCACATTTTTGCCCAGCTGGCTGACCTCATCCCGTCCCCGTGTCTTTACTACTACGTCCAGCTCGCCGTCGGCCAGTTTGCCTACCACTACATCCAGCCGCTTCAGAGGCCGGATGATAGACAGGGCGATAAATACGCAGATGGCTGCCAGCAGCACGGCACACACCACGATACCAGCCACCAGGATACGGATAACAGCGTTGGTGTGGGCGACAAACTCTGCCTGGGGCATGACTCCCAGCATGGTGTAGCCGATGGAGCCGATGGCAGTGGTGCTGCCGTAGTACGGAGTCCCGTTTCGGGTGTAGAGCATGGCCTCGTGGTTCTCCCCGTTCTCCAGCACGCTAAGCATGTCAGAAGAGTAACCGGCATCTGCTAGATTGGTGTTGACCAGGGAACTGTCCGGATTGTACAGAATTAGGCCGTTACTATCGTACAGGGTGATGTATCCGGTGTTGCCCACCTTCACTTCACTCAATGTCTGGCTCAGCATGTCCAGGCTCAGGTCAATGCCCACAATGCCCTGGATCTGCCCGTTCACTACGACCGGGCTGGCTACCGTTACCATCAAGCCGTTGTTATTGGCGCTCTCGTAGGCCCCGGATGCCGCACTGCCCTGCTTGTCCATTACCGCGTTGTACCATTCCCGGCTGCTGTAGTCCAGTTCCTGGGGGCTGTACAGACGGGCGTCATTCTGCAGGGTCTCACCGCTCTTGAACTTGCACAGCCAGATGCAGTCCACATCTGTCTGGTTGTCCTGCTGCAGCTGGGACAGGGTATCCAGCAGTTCTTGATACCTGGCGGATGTGGTGATGTTTCCCTTGGTGTCTTCCGTTACCATGTCACGCAACAGCTGGGAGCCTGCCACCCCTTCGGCAATGCCGAAATAGCGCTCAAAAAATGCGTCTACCTGGCCGGCCGCAGCCTGGGAACTGGCATCCAGTTGGGCGCTCATCACCTGGTTGACGGTACCGGAGACCTGGCTGCCCAGAAACAGGCCCATGATCAGCAGGACCACAAACAGCGGGATCAAAATGCCCAGCAGCATCTTGGGCGCGATGCCGAACCTGACTTCTCCCTGAGTTGTTGCTCCTGCCCTTGGTTTGCTCTCTCTTTTTCTCATGCTCTGTCCCTCATATTCATCTCTGTCACATTCATTTGCTGCCGCTTTCGATGGCAGCAAATTGCTATTTTATTCATCGGCTGTTTTCTACCGTGAGTAAATAGTTTGGCCTGACGAAAAAGCCCAACTTTTGAGGAGATTTTTCGTTTATAAGAGGTAAAATGGCGATAGGTGAAGAGAGCAGATGAAACGAGAAAAATGGGCCGGGATGTAGCTGAAATAGTGGGAAAAAGAGAGCCTGGTATCAATTTGCCGAGAAGACGGTAGACCAGGTATTCCGTCAGATCCCGGAGAAAGTAGGGGAGACGTGAAACCTCTCCCCAAAAAGCGGTATTCATTGACGGTGCACATAGCGCCTGGTTCACATGGTTGACCGGAAGAGATAGTCCAGCGGATTTGGGGCCGTATTCCGGTAGGTTTTCGAATTAGGAATACCGGTAATCATACACCGCGTCGTAGTAATCCGCGTCAGCATTTAGGATAGCGCTGTTGCCCACCGTTGCGAATTTCATTTGACTCAGCACATCCCGCAGCATCGTTACAGCTTTCTGTTGGTCTTCCAGGGTGGTGTCCTTGATTTGTCCAGCCCACTGGTTTGTAAGCTCCACGTCAAACCCTTTCAGGTCGTTTGTCATTGCGTCGATGGCTCTTTGGGTTTCTGTGGACGGCATGGTAACGATACTGTACGCGTGGATGATATAACCGTTCAAGGCCTCTTGGGTCAAGTCCATCTGTTCCAACGCGTCAGGCATGCCCAGAAAAACTTTTAGGGACGCAGCCGCTTTCTGGTCCGCTTCACTGTATATATTGACCAGCTCCAACAGATTGTCAAAGGAGCAATCCACCGAATAGGCTTGCCCGGTGTAACGGAGTTCCGGGAATAAATACTGATCCCGCAGGGCTGACAGGAACGGGAACAGTACGCCGGAGATCCCGTCCACATCCCGGATAGTAACTTGACCGTAGTTGCAGCAAAGGGATTCTTCTGTGATGATCCCTGTTTTATCCGGGAAGGTGGGCAGGTCATAGTGGGGGGCATCCACGGGCCGGGATGGCAGGGATTCCAGCACCTTCCGGGTTGCGGCTTCCGTCAATTCCAGGGATTCTCCGTCTGTTACCAGCATGGAAATCATATGATCCCGCTGGCATAGGGTGTCCCCGATCTGTTTGAATTTGTCCTGTAATTCTGTCAGGGCATCGGGATCGCTTTCCAGCCTCTGGTACAACTGAGATAGGAAATCGTAATCCTCTGTGCCGTTGAGATAAGCAGAATAGTTCCGGTTATCCCCACAGGCGGCATTTGCAACCTGATAGGCCAGTGTATAGGCATCACTTTGGCCCGGATTCCATTGTGCCAGTGCTGTATTCAGCCACAGCAACACTCCTTCTCTGTCATTTAGCTGACCGTTTTGCAAAAGATCCAGCAGTAGGTTGAGACTTTGTTCCTGATCGGCAGGGTCATTGATCCAGGTCACCCGCACATAGGGACGGGAGTTATCCCCTGCGCTGGATGTGGGGTAATAACTTTCCACCCAGAAGCCATTTAGATATTCCTGCTTCAGTCCTTCCAATTCGTCAGCACTGTGCTGGGAAGTTTCCATGCTGCCTGCCATCTGGATGTAAAGGTCCAAATAGAAGAGATCTTCCTGGGAAATGCCGCTGGCGTCCAACAGCAGTTTGTTATAGGCGATTCCTTCGGCCCCCACGTCAGAGGTATAGTAGGTGATTCCGTTCTCTGTCTTTCGCTCATATTCCGGCTGGGGGTCGGGGTCCGGCAGGTCGCTTACGGGAATGGTGAAATCGCTGTTGGTCACATCTTCCTCGGCCCATGCGTTATAGGACTGGGTGTCCTGAACAAGTTGGTCCAGTTCATCCTGGGTCATCGATGCTTTCATGTCTGTCAGATAGGTTTCCTGTTCCGATTGAATCTGCTCTGCCAGCCCCGGCTGGGGAATGGTGGTGACCAAAGCAGTGTTGGAACAATCCAGCAGACCGCCGGCCAACTGCTTAAACAGCTCTTGGCCCTGGGTGCCGTTCAAGTCGTCCAAGGCCTGTTGATTCTGGGCAAAATAATCCGTGTTGCCGGTGGACGCCCATTGGGTCAAGATGTTAAAGAAATAGACTTCAATCGCTTTGCTGCTGGATTCTTCAGACAAGTACTGGCTGAACCGGTTGACTTTAAAAATGCGCTCCAATAGGGTGCGGTCGAATCCATCGGTTTGAATGGAGACCAGGGTATCCTCTACCGCTTGGCGGAAGGTTTCAGCATCCTCTGGATTTGCGTTGGACAGTTCAAAATTCAGCAGCGGCTTGAGAGAATCCTCTGTGAGAGATACGGATGCGTTCCCCAATCCGGCGTCATGCAGGTTTGTCTGGAGTAGGGAATCGCTGGCATTGAGAAGGCTGCATAAGACCTCGTACCGGCGCAAAGTTTCATAAGACTGGCCGTCCAGGTCAAAAGCGTAGTCGATCACAGAGGCGTCCTGAGTGGAGTCCCCTTCATAGGCTGGAGAGTAGCACTGTACTTCTTTGTACCCGGTCTGGACCGCTGGTTGGTCATAAGCGGACAGGTCTGTGTGGGAATCGGAATACTGGGACAGGTACTCGCTGTCCAGGAAGGTCAGGAAACTTTCGTAATCCAAATCGCCGTACAGCTGCAAAATCGCATTGTCAAAATGGTAGGACTGTTCATACAGCTGCTCGGCCTTGTCATAGGTTAAATCTTGATAGTTTTCCCAGGCCCGTCCCGTTATGTTGGACGCATATTCTCCAGGGTACAGGGTATCCACCGTGTTGTTCCATGCATTCTGAGCAATATCTGTCAAGTTGGACAAATCCTCGGTGAAAACCGTGCCGTTCATGGCAATGGGATCGCTGGAATTTTCCAAAGTGTAACGCAATGCTTCCCGTTTGAAAAAGTTCTCATCTGAGAGCACGCCAGGGGCCACCATACAGCTGAGGACCACGTCCGCCATATTGCGCAGTTGTTCTTCGCTTTGGCTGGCCATTGGATAAAAGGTAAAGGTTTGGAAGGTGTAAGCATTGATATAGGTGCTGTATGATTTGTTAATCAAATCGTACATCAAGGTGTGGCTTGGATATTTTTCTGACGATGCCAGAATGGAATGTTCAAACACATGGTTGATATCCGATTCGTCGGCCATAGGCGTACGGTAACCAATGGAAAACGCCCGGTTGGTGTCATCGTTTTGGATATAGCACAGCGTGGCGCCGCTTACCTGGTGACGGAATGTGATGAGGGCGCCTTTCGCTTCCGGAAAATCTTCTACTTCTTCCACCACAAATCCGGCGATGGTTTGCCCCACGGTGGGAAGATTGCCAGCCTGTGGACTCTGGGTGGTGAGGTGGGCGTTCGATAACCGTGCGGATGCAAAAATGGCTAAGCCCAGAAGAATCAGTGCCCCTACTATCACAGGGGTCGTCTTTCGTTTCATAGAGTTGCTCCTTAAATTTCAAAAAGTCGGATGAATTCCGCGTTTTATTATAGCAGAGATTCGGGGATATGGAGCGTAAAATCGGGGAAGCGCTGGGAACAAAATTCTGGACCAAGTTACAAAAGTTCCCGAAAAAGGAAAGTAGAAAATTTATGGGAAGAATCTGTTTTTCCTTACTTCTTACAAGAGACAGAAGAAACTGGGACCTCACGATTCCCACATAGCAGGATGCCTGATTTTTAAGATATCGGATCTTGGATGCGATCCAGTGCGCTGCTGCGAATGTGTCTGAAGGGTTCTTCGCAGAAAGGACATGATCCCAAATAGATACGGGCATTCCCATCTGGACCGGATGGGATCATAACCAAGCGAAAAAGCCTTTCTCTATGAAAGAGAAAGGCTTTTCGTGGTATGTTCTTTACAGCAATCTGTTTTTGTCTCCCCATTCGCACATCCCGTCCAGGATGGGAATCAAGGATTTGCCTCGTTCGGTCAGGCTGTATTCCACTTTTGGGGGGATTTGAGGATATTCTTCCCGGTGAATCAGCTGGTCGGCTTCCAGTTCTTTCAATGTGGAGCTCAAGGTCTTGTAGGAAATTTTTCCGATATACTTTTTCATCTCGTTGAATCGGACAACTCCAAATTCCATGAGGGTATAGAGAATGGTCATCTTATATTTTCCGTTGATCAACGAAAGCGTATAGCTGAACCCAGTTGTTCCAAGACGTTCATTTGCAATGCAGCGCTCGCTCATTTTACGCTCTCCTTTAGGTAAGTATAAAACTTTTATGTTAGTATCGCACTTGAATGTGCGTACTTGTTTTCTGTTTTATTCTAGCTATGATTATAATATCGATCATACAAAAAGTCAATCCACGGTGTAAAGGAGAAACGAACCATGAGATCTGAAATCAAAGAATATCAAGCAGTGGAAGAGGCCGCAATGAAGTTTGTCAAGAGTGTGGCTGAAGGCGACAGCAAGTACGCCAAGGAGCTGTTTATCGACGAGGCTGTCCTGTTTGGCCGCCTAAACGGCGTGCTGGAGCATGGCTCTATCCAGCAGTTCTACCACAATGTGGACACCACCCCTGGCAACCCAAAGTTCAAGGCCCGTGTGGATGTGCTGATGGTGGAAGAGGATTTGGCAGTTGTGCGGGTACTGGAAGAAGGCTGGGGCGGCAGCATCGATTTTACCGATGTGCTTCTTCTGCTGAAGCTGGATGGCCAGTGGAAATGTGTTGCCAAGGCGTATAACCAGAACTCCAACACCATCCAGAAGTGAGCTAACGCCCCAAAAGGCACAAAGCGGGCAGGGTTGCTTATGCGCCGCCTGGTTCGCTTTTGCTTTGTACATACTATAACAAGAAACCGTTCATCAAAAGCATGGCAGGGAGAAACAACCGTGTGTATCCTGGTTTCATAACGCTGGTTGCCTAGGAAGAGGGGAATGGCAGTCTCCTGAGAGAAAACGGGAAATCTCCTGCCCTTGTGATGGCGGCATACAGAAAGAGAGGAAACAAACATGAGTAATGCGAAAATCAAAGACTATGAGGAAATTCTCCGTATAGCCCAGTTGTATGTAGACGGCTGTGCCAAAGGCGATGGAGAGATGATGAAACCCGCCTTCCACCAAAACGCCACCATTAACGGCGCTCCCATCCAGACTCTCTTTGACGGCGCGACCCAGGCCGGCCCTACAGATTCCAAGGCGCAGGTGGATATTTTGGACGTTGTGAATGATGTTGCCGTGATCCGCATCACCCTAGAGAATTACTTTGGGGCCGATTACATTGACTTCCACGCTCTGAAGAAGGATGAGAACGGTTGGAAGATCATGGCAAAGGTATTTACCGGGGCGTAAGGCACGAACGGCCGGCTGATATTCCCATAGGAACCCACGGAATCTTACTCAAAACAAATGGCCTTTCTGTTCCCTGTTTGGGAGCGGAAAGGCCATTCTGCTTAAAAGAGAGAATCATCCTGCTGCGTCGCTACCATCGCTGGGATCGGTTTCAGTTGTATTGACCCAGATGGTTGCCAGGCAGGAAAGTATCGGCTGGAGATGAAGCAACAGAGGCTGTCTATTCTTTTTGGCAAGGGCATGGGCAGGGATCATTTGGAATCCCCCAAAGCGTATTTCCCTGCAAGTGTTTTTGAACATTTGCGGAAGTCTAAAAACACAAATATAGGAACCGCTTAATCTGTACTGTAATATGTGATTCCGTTCTCGTCCCGGAAGCCGCCGGAGATTGTTTTGCGAAATACCTTTCCAGTGCTCAAATCTACATATTTATTGGAAAGCGTTCCCCCATCCCGCTGCAGGTATGTAATTCCGTCGTAATAGATGGTGGCACTGGAATCCGGATCTGGATCGGACGTGATCATTCCATAAATCGCAAATCCTAAGATCCCAATAATCAGAATGGAGAACATGCCGCCGATAATGCCCAGGTATACGGCAAAGAAAAACCGGATAATGCCAATAAATAACCCGCGCCAAAAATATTGGACCAGCGAGATAATCATACACAGCACAAACGATGCCAGTGCTACGATGGTCATGATCATAATGAAGATTTCACTGCCAGATTCCGCTCCAACTTCCAGAATGAGTTTTACAAAAAACCAGGGGAGGGCGATTAAAATTGTCAAAGGCCAGAGAATCAGTTTCCGTCCCCTGTAATATTTATGCCGGAATACAAACCAGAATAAAGCGCAGGAAAGAATAACGCCTACCGCTATCACAAGTTACCACCTCTGTTTTAGGATTTAGTTCTGGAACTCCTTATTTGTCGGTCAAGCAGGTTTCTTGGATGGGTATCAAGAAATCCCTCTCAGATGTTCCTTATGGCGTCTTTTTTATAGAGTATTTTTACACTTATTTAGCTGGTAGATCTTAAAAAGTATTATTTTATTATTATATATTTCC
>DXXH01000006.1:39380-40533 GCA_019416395.1 Clostridiales bacterium | reverse complement strand
GCTATGAATTATTCAAGTACCATTTTCACTAAATTTACACTTTTGTACAAAGCTTGCTCATCTGGCTGTTCTCATTTTTGTCCCCCGTTATTTGTGGTAGGTATTTCTGTATTCATAAGGAGTCAATCCGGTTTCCTGTTTAAACATTTTTGAAAAATGGGCCATATGGCTATAGCCGCAGGACATGGCGATTTTGCTCACGGAAAGGGTAGTCCCCGTAAGAAGTTCGCAGGCTAATGACATGCGGGTTTTGATGATATAGCCCTTGAGGGACATATTTGTCTGGGCTTTAAACAGCCGGGAAAGGTAATCCTGATTTAAAAAAACATGCTGGGCTACTGCTTTGCAGTCCAGGGATTCGTAGCTGATGTTTTCCAAAATATAGGTTTTCACTTCTTCAACGATTTTTGTTGCCGCGCTTTCGGTGACTTTGTCTTTTGCGGCTTTTTGCGCCAAATCGGAAATAACAGCCCGGGCCCGCTCTCCGGAGATCAATTCTTTCCTGCGGGCGATGGCCTTTTGCAATATGGCTGTCAACTCCTGATAATCGATGGGTTTGAGAAGATAATCAAAGGCGTTGAGTGCCACGGCTTGCCTGGCATAGGTGAAATCGGAATGACACGTGAGAAAAATGCAGATGGTGTTGGGATACATTTCATTGACCCATTTTGTCAAGTCCAATCCGCTGCCCCCAGGCATTTCAATGTCGCAAAGCATCACGTCAACCTCTTCCCCTTGCAAAATGTCCCGGGCATCTATAATGTTATAAGCAGTAACCACATTGAAAACTTGCAGCTGCTCCCAATCCACACCGCTTTTGATGGCTTCCACCGCGATGGGTTCATCGTCAATAATCATGATTTTTAGCGCAGATGTACTCATTTCCCGTCCCTTTCTCCCGTATCCGGGGAATCAAAAAGCAATGGTATCAAAATTTCCGAAACACTTCCCTGGTTGTTGTAAAACCGCATAGACGCCTCTTCCCCAAACAATATGGCCAGGCGTTCCCGCACATTGGTAATTCCAATACGGTGAATTTCATCGGTATTCAGCCGTTGCCCCGAATTGAGCCCCACAAGTACATCAAACGGGAATCCCTTTCCATTGTCGCGGACGGTTATCTTCAAATTCGTTTTTTGACGTTCTACAGAGA
>DXXH01000006.1:0-39370 GCA_019416395.1 Clostridiales bacterium | reverse complement strand
TTTTACGGAGTTTTCCACGAAAGTTTGAATGGAAAGAGGGGGAATGCGGGCTGATTCCAAATCCGGTTCTACAAGAATGTGGCATTGAATGGTGTTGGAAAAGCGAAATTGATGTATGGCGATGTAATTGCGCACATGGTCCAGCTCCTCTGTTACCGTGACCAGGGAAGTGGAGCGGTGGAAGAGAAAGCGCATGAATTTCACCAGGCTCAAGGAGAGCGATTTGATTTCCTGATACCGTTTCAGTTCCGCCAAGCTGTATACCAGGTTGAGGCAGTTGAGGAAGAAATGGGGGTGGATCTGGATTTGCAGATAATCCAAATAGGTTTGCCGTTCTTTCAACTGCTGCTCGTAGATAGAGATTTTCAACTGGTTGATTTCCCCCAGCATTTCGTTGAAGGACCGGGTGAGAGTGACCATTTCAGAGATGCGGGTGTTGGTATCAGCGCGGGCATCGGTGTTTCCCTGTTTGACTTTTTCAATGGTGGAGAGAAGCCCGGAAAAAGAGGAGTTGAGTATGGACCAGAATACGAGAAACAGCAAGGGAAGCAGGATAATGATGGCAAACAGGATAATGAGCAGCGTGATAAAAAAAGGAGCAAAGCTGGCAAAGACAGTCCAGCTGGAAATAAAGGCCACCAGGTACATGTCCGTCATGGCGGATTTCGCATTGATGACAATGTACTCGTTCCCTTCAATGGCTTCCATGTGGTAAGTGCTGTTGTCCTGGATCAAATCCACGTACTCCAAAGGGAGAAGAGAGTATGTCAAAATCTTCCCGGAGCCGTCCGCCAACAGGGAGTACCCCCGCTGGGCTTCAATTTCATCTAAGGGTTTGATCAGGGATTCCATGTTGATGTAGCAGCCAATATAAGCGTTGTTGGTGTAGGTGAAGCAAAATAAATAGGCTTGGCCGTTTAACGAGGCGATAAACCATTTTCCAATTTTAAAGTCGTCAGCTTTATAGGCTTCCTTGACAAATTTCAGAAAGGCGGAGCGGGTGATACTGTTCACCTGGGCCTGAGACCCATTAACGGTGTAGGTGAAAAATTCATTGGAGAAGGTGTCGGATTCCACATATAGAAAATAGCCGGTGACATCGGTCTTGCTGGAACTCAAGGAGAGTAAGTCCTGGCGGAGCGCGCTGCGGTGAAGGGCGTTTTCCGAGATGTCCGTGGAATTGAGCTGCAACGCGATCAGGTCCTCGTTTAAGCTACTGATTTCCAGCAGGGAGTAATAGGCGTTCCGCAGGGAAGTGTCCGTTTGCTCCATGTAAAAGTTCAGCATTTCCTGCCGGTTTTGCGCACTCTCCTTTCGCAAATTGTGGAGCGTGTGAACGCTGACTAATATGGCCAGGATGCTGCTACAACAGGCGTAGATCATCAGGAAAAATAAGAACCAGAACTGTACCGAATGGGATTTTTTCATAGGGGGAAATCCTCCAGCAATGAAAGGAGAGGCGAAAAATGTCGAATTTTGTGATCACTATTATACAATTTTACTCAGTAAAAAACAAGGAAATGGCGGAATAACTATATAATTTGCACGTGAAAGTGGTAGCCGGATTTTGAATTCCTTTCCTATAATACAAAAAGAAAGATCTTTTTATTTTATAGGGTGGTGAATCGAGCAATGACAAAAGATTTGACAAAAGGCACGCCCTGGAAGGTGATCGTGCAGTTCGCGGTTCCGGTACTGATTGGGAATGTATTTCAGCAGCTCTACAATATGGCGGACACCATCATTGTGGGAAATACACTGGGGTTCCACGCCCTGGGAGCAGTGGGGTCCACAGGTTCGCTGAGTTTCCTGATTCTGGGATTCTGTACGGGCCTTACGTCGGGGTTCGCAGTTCCCATAGCCCAGGCCTTCGGTGGAAAAGCCTATGCGAAAATGCGCCATTATGTGGCCTTGTCCATCGAATGGTGCGTGGTGATCTCCCTGTTCCTGACGTTTTTGGCCATTTGGAGTGTGGGCCCGCTGCTGAAGGTGATGCAGACGCCGGACACCTTGTACGAAGACGCCTTCAATTACATTTTTATCATCTTTTTGGGGATCTCCTGCACGGTGCTCTACAATATGTCCGCCGGGGTCCTCCGCTCGGTAGGGGATAGTAAAACACCGCTGTACTATTTGATTTTCGCCAGTGTTGTCAATGTGGTGGCAGACTATGTTTTCATCACATTCTTTCAAATGGGAGTCCGGGGAGCTGCGGTAGCCACGGTGATGTCCCAG
The DNA here is from genome assembly GCA_019416395.1 of Clostridiales bacterium. Taxonomy (GTDB): domain Bacteria; phylum Bacillota; class Clostridia; order Oscillospirales; family Acutalibacteraceae; genus Acutalibacter. The sequence continues at coordinate 37,135 of DXXH01000006.1, read as the reverse complement.
GGCATGGCGGGAATTCTATGTGTGATTACCATCGCCCGGAGATTTCAGATTCTCCATTTGTCCCCCAAGGATTTCTCCATGGACTGGGTGATGAGCGCTCGCATGTTTTCCGTGGGATTTCCCATGGCCTTCCAATTTTCCGTGACCGCGGTGGGAGCCGTTGTGCTGCAACGCACCGTCAACGATTTTGGGGCGGATATTGTAAGCGCCTACGCGGCGGCCAACAAGGTGGAAAACCTGATGGTACAGACTTTCCAGACGCTTGGTACTGCCATGGCTACCTATTGCGCGCAGAATTTGGGAGCCAGAGCCTATGACCGTATTCGGGGCGGGGTGCGGTCCGCCTTTGGTATGACCATCTTGTGCGCCCTGTTTTCAGCGCTGATGAATCTCTGTTTTGGACCGGCCCTCATACAAATTTTTGCCCCGGAAATCTCCCAGGAAGCCATGGAATCGGCGAAGGTGTACCTGCTTTTCATGGCGGCGGGGTATGTGGCGTTTGCTCTGCTGTTTTTATATCGCAATGTGCTGCAGGGACTGGGAAAATCTCTTTTCCCGTTTTTGGGGGGCGTATTGGAATTTCTGCTGCGGCTGATTTTGTGCATGGCGGCCCTGCAAGTGGACTGGGGCGATTGGCAGCGTTATCTGCTGGTATGTTTTGCCTCGCCCAGCGCCTGGGTCTTGGCAGCAGTTTTCCTGTTTGTAAGATACCGCTTTTACGACTGGAAGGTCTTGAAAGCGCGGATTCATTTCAACTCTGAGGAAAGGTGTGTGGAAACAGTATGAGCAAAAAAATAAGGATTGGGATCGTGGGTTGCGGTGGTATGGGCGGAGGGCATGCCATCGCCCTGCAAAGCGGTACTGGAAACGCCATTTGGAACGGGAATAACGCCGATGTGCCTGGCTTTGACAATCCGGAAACAACGGATATTTCTCAATTCCTGGAATTGGCAGGGATTGTGGACATCAAGCCGGAAAGGCGGGCTTGGGCAAGAGAACGGGGCATTGCGGTTTACCCAGATTATAAAACCATGCTGGCAGATCCTTCTGTGGACGCGGTATTGATCGCTACCCCCAATCATCTGCACAAGGAGCAGGCCATTCAGGCGATGCGCAGTGGGAAGCATGTGCTGTGCGAAAAGCCGGTGATGATTTCCAGCGAAGAGCTTTTGGAAGTCATGCAGGTTTCCCGGGAGACAGGCAAAGTGTTTTATCCCCGCCAAAACCGGGAATGGGACGAAGACTATCTCATTGTCAAAAAAATTTATGATGAGGGCCTGCTGGGAAACATTTTCAATATCAAGTGCAGAATCATGGGATCCCGGGGAATCCCTGGGGATTGGCGTGGGGTAAAGGCCTATGGCGGCGGAATGATGCTGGATTGGGGCGTACACATCATTGACCGGATGGTCCAGATGATCCCAGAAAAGCTGCGGGAAATTTACTGTCACTGCACCTACATCACCAACCCGGAATGCGAAGATGGTTTTCAACTGCTTCTCACTTTTGAAAGCGGAATTACCGTAAATTTGGAGGTGGGAACCTGTCATTTTGTGAATGAGCCGCTGTGGTGCGTTTATGGGGATCAAGGCTCCGCGGAAATTTTGAATTGGGAGCTTCAGGGGCGCATGGTCCGGCTGCTTTCCTGGGAGGACAAAGACGTTCTTCCTGTTCTGGCGGGGGCTGGCCTGACAAAAACCATGGCTCCAAGGAAAGGGAGCGCTTCCATTGAGGAGCTGCCTTTGCCCAAAGTGTCCTTTGACCATAACGCCCTGTACCGGAATTTTGCAGAAACCTGCACAGGGGACGGGGAGCAGATCATCACCCAGGAGCATGCTCTGCGGGTACTGAAAATTATGGAAGCAGCGTTTCAATCCAATGATTCCAATTCTGTGGTGCGATTTCAATAAAAAAATCTAAAAGTCGGAAAAATGATTATTATATATCGTGAAAAAGGTGGAGAAAGGAATGATTTTTTCCTAAACTAAGAGCAAATAAAAGCCCTGCCCCAAATTGGCGGAACAAAGGGCAAAAGGAGGAAAATGATGAAAAGACATACCGCAAAGAAATGGATTGCCTGCCTTATGGCGGTTGCCATGCTGGTTTCGGTTTTCGCCGGGTGTTCGGAGACTCCGTCTTCCCAATCGGAAACCCAGTCTGGAACTGATCAACCGGAAAGCAGCCAAACCAATTCCACAACAGAGGGAGAAGTAGCTACACTGAGCATCTATCTCATGACAAGCAATGTGACAGATGACATAGACACCGTGGAACAGGCGATTAACGAGTATGTAGAACCGCTGATCGGTGTAAATGTGGACATCACCTTTGTCAATTCCGGTTCCTATGAGGAAACCGTAGCAACCATGGTTCGTTCCGGCGATCCGCTGGACATCGCCTTCCTTCCGGAAAATACACTGCGTTCCCTCATTTCTCAGGACGCGGTAACCCCCCTGTCGGATCTGCTGGCAGAATATGGGGACGGCATTGAAGACGCTGTGGGAAAGGACTTTATGGACGCCGCATATATTGCCGGTGAAATTTACGCCATTCCTTCTTTAAAGGACATGGCTATGAGCCGTATGCTGGTGTACAACAAGGCCATGGCGGAAGAAGCCGGTGTGATCGAGGACTTGGACAACGTGGAGACCATCTTCGATTTGACGCCGATTTATGAAAAGGTAGCGGCTGCCAATCCGGATATGGACATGTTCGGCGGCGCGCCCAATGCCCAGACATTTGACAGCTGGGATAAGGATAACCTTTCGGATTCTCTTGGGGTATTGATGAATTATGCGCAAGATACAGAAGTGGTGAACTATTTCGAAAGCGACGAGTACATGGAACTGTGCAAGCTGATGCGCACATGGTACACCAATGGCTGGATCGACAAGGATATTGCCACTGGAACGGATTTCTGGAATGCCCGGCTGAAGGCGAAAACCGCATTTTCCGGTATCACTTCCTACAAGCCTGGCAACGTGGAAACTTGCTCCCTGCAGGTGGGATATGAGTTGGGATACGTGATCCTTACGGATGCGCTCCGTTCCACCTCTACGGTGATGAACGCTACCCTGTCCATTCCCGCTTCCTCACCCAACCCGGAAAAGGCTATGCAGTTCCTGCAGTTGTGGTATACCGATTCCAAAGTGGCCACTCTGATGATTGATGGCGTAGAGGACGTGCATTACAAGGTGGAAGATGACGGCACCATCGGCTATGTCGGATCCGCGGACGACTGCACATATTACAACTACAGCATGGGCTGGATCATGGGCAACCAGTTTATTACCCCTGTGTGGACAGGCAGCGATCCCGATGTGTGGGATCAGACAAGAGAGTGGAACGAAAGCTCTCTGACTTCCAAGGCTTTTGGATTTTCCTTTGACAATTCGGAAGTCCTCAATGAAATCACCGCCTGCACCAACGTTCTGACAAAATATCGGGGCGATCTGGAAACCGGCACCATTGATCCGGAAGAGAATATTCCCAAATTCGTTCAGGAGTTAAAAGACAACGGGATCGATCGGATTATTGAGGCAAAGCAAGAGCAGCTGGACGCATTTTTGGCGGAAGCCGGCTAAGGCGTTTGCGTTGACGTAAGGGAACCGGCACCAGAGCCGGTATGGAGAGAGTGGGGCAAGGCGGGATCAGGAACAGGTTGATGGATCGGCGCCTTGTCCCATTCTATGTAATTTGGGGAACGAAGTTTGTTTTTGAAATGAAATTTGGCGCAAATTGGCGTGAAGGGGTGAATGGCATGAATCAGAAAAAGAAAAAAAACTCCTTGTTGTTCCGGCGGTATCTTCCCATTTATTTGTTGATGGCCACACCGGTGGCATACCTGTTAATCAACAATTATCTGCCCATGGTGGGGTTGCAGCTGGCGTTCAAGCAATACTCCTTAAAAAAGGGGGTTTTTGGCAGCGACTGGATTGGGCTGAGCAATTTTGAATTTCTCTTTGCTTCGGAAGACGCCTGGAAGATTACCCGGAACACAGTGGGATACAACCTGGCCTTTATCATTTTGGGTACGGTCTTCGCCATATTTGTGGCGGTGCTTTTGGCAGAGGTCAAAGGCAAGCGGGCAATCAAGCTGTATCAGACGGTGGTCTTGTACCCTTACCTGATCTCCATTTTGGTAGTGGCTTATTTGCTCAACGCGTTTTTGGCAGGAGAGACAGGTTTTCTCAACAAGGTTATTTTAGAGCCTTTGGGGTTTGAAGGAGTTTCATGGTATTCCACTCCCAAGTACTGGCCGTTTATTCTGGTGTTCGTACATTTGTGGAAGAACAGCGGATACAACATCATTTTGTATTTGAGCACCATCAACAGCATTGACAAAGGGTATTACGAAGCGGCGGCTCTAGACGGAGCCAGCCGGTGGCAGCAGTTCTGTCATATTACTTTGCCTTCTTTAAAGCCCACCATTATCACCCTGACCCTTTTAGCGGTAGGGCGGGTCTTTTATTCGGATTTCGGCTTGTTTTATCAGGTTCCCCTCAACTCGGGGGCACTGATCGATGTGACGAACACCATTGACACCTATGTTTACCGGGGCCTGATGGAGTTGGGCAATATTGGAATGTCTTCTGCGGCAGGCTTTTTCCAGTCGATTGTAGGGTTTGTTTTCGTGCTTTTGGCCAACTACATTGTGAAGAAAATCAGTCCGGAAGATGCCATGTTCTGAGTGAAAAGAGGGAAGAGAGTATGATTGGAAAGAAAAAAGGGTTTTTCACGATTTTTGTACATGTGGTTATGGTGGCAATGGTGATTATCTGCCTGTATCCATTTGCGCTGATGATCATGTCCTCGGTGACCTCGGAAGCTTCCATAATCCGGTTCGGATACAATTTATTTCCCCATGAATTTGGGTTTGAGGCCTACGATTATTTGTTAAAGCGGCCCATGTTGATTATCCGCTCTTACGGCATTACCTTGTTCACCACGGCAGTGGGAACCACCGCGGGGCTATTTATGAGTATTTTCTTGGCCTATGGCCTTTCCCTGCGGGACATTCCGGGACGCTCCTTTCTGGCGTTTCTGGTGTTCTTCACCATGCTGTTCAACGGCGGGTTGGTGCCCACGTATATTATGTGGTCCCAATGGTTCCACATCAAGAATACGCTGTGGGCGCTGATCGTTCCCAAGCTGCTTTTGAACGCGTTCCAGGTCATTGTGATGCGCAGCTATTTCCAATCCAACATACCGGAAGAGATCAAGGAATCCGCCCGGATTGACGGGGCAAGCGAAGTGCGCATTCTGTTCCAAATCGTGCTTCCCGTTTCCACCCCTATCATCGCCACGGTGGGCTTGATGATCGCCTTGGGATACTGGAACGACTGGATGAACGGTTTGTACTATGTGACAGAATCTACCTTGTTCAGCATTCAGCAGCTGCTCAACCGGATTCTGGCCGATGCCCAGTATCTGTCCCAAAATACGGACGCAGTAGAGGTGTCCACTTCCACCAATATCCCCACAAACAGCTTGAAGATGGCTTTGGCCACGATCGGCGCCTTGCCGCTGATGTTCCTGCTGCCTTTCTTCCAAAAATACTATGTAAAAGGAATGACCATCGGCGCGGTGAAAGGATAAACAAGGAGGAAAAATCTTATGAAAATATGTTCACAGCTCTATAATCTTGCCCGTTCACCTCTTTCTTTTTCCAGCAAACTGGAAGTGATCAAAACCCTGGGCTATGACGGAGTGGAACTGGCCGGATTTAACGGAAAAGATTATGAAGGGGTGGATCCGGAAACCTTTCGAGGCCTTTTGGACAAGTTGGGGTTAGAGGTAAATGGCGCTCATGTTCAGTTTGGCCGCTTGGAAGATAGCATGGCGGAAGTGATCGCCTACCATAAAGCCTTAGGGGTGCATTGGATTGGAATTTCCCGGCCCATGCCGTATTTCCCCGAGGGGACGGAATTTTCGGTCATCCGGGAGCGAATGTCCCACTATCCGGAGACGAAAGAGGAATTGGATGTCATCGTGGAAAAGGTAAACGCCTACGCGGCTGCGCTGCGGGAAGCGGGGCTGGATTTGTATTACCATACCCACGATTTTGAGCACAGGGAAATTGACGGAGTGATGCTGCGGGAACGCTTGCTCCAGGAAACCGATGTGCCGCTGGAAATCGACATTGGCTGGGCCACCAAGAAGGGAGCCCTTACCCCAGAGGGGCTTACAGAGTTTCTCCGGAAGCATGCCAGCCGGATCAAATGGCTTCATCTGAAGGGGAACGACCAGGACCAGTCTTGTCCCTTGGACCAGGGCCAGTTGGATTGTGGGTTCTATTACCGGTATGCCAAAGAAGCCGGTCACGACTTCGCCATTGTGGAAGACGACGCCCAGCTGCCGGACGCCATAACCAGCATTTGCCGGAGCCGCATGGCCATTGCAGAGTTTGAAAAAGGGTAAAGGGGGAAAATACATGACGATTCAGGAACGCATGGAAATAGCCCGGCAGTTGTTGGAAAAACCGTCGGCTATTGGCAGGTTTATCAGTCCCATTCAAGAGGGAAGTCTCCAAAACCACTGCGTGTGCGGTGTGGTCACAGGATATGAGTTTACGCTGAACAATCTCAGCTACCGTGGAATTTGGCTGTCCACTTTTGAGGACATTCAAATTACTTTAGACGGGGAAAGAGTCCCACAAGACCGGGTTGTCCTCTGCCTGAAGGGCATGAAGATCCCACCTCGGGATTTGCCTGGCCATTCGGAAGTATTCTGGGGAGCCACCGATGTGTGCCAGATCCTTGTCTATCAAATTGGCGGCCTTTCCCAAGGAACGCACAAGGTGGAGATCGATCTTGTCCGCCGCAATGATTTTGGACACACCGTGGGGAATGGGGAAGAAGGCTATGCGGAAGCTTTGGAATTTTTGAACCCCATGAAAATTCACGATGAAGCGGAAATGGAGGTGGCTTGTCCGTGAGCAAGTTAAAACACAGCGTAACGCTTTACGGTTTTGGCCCGGAATACATGACCGGCCAGAAGTCGCTGGAAGAGATTTTAAAGCAGGTGAAAGCCATTGGCGCAGATGGATTTGAGATCGTGTCACCCCAAATGGTGGAAGGCCACCCCAATCCCAGTGAAGAGTGGATCAAACGGTTTATCGACATGTACCAAAGGCTGGAGATGACGCCGGTTTGCTACAGCATTTATGTGGATAACGGCAAGCACAAGGGCCGGTTCCTGACGGAAGACGAGCGGTTTACATGGACGCTCAATGAGATGGAGTACGCAAAGCGGCTGGGATTTTCCATTGTGCGGAGCCAGGAAGGGCTTTTGGCCGGTACCATGGAGAAGCTGCTCCCATACGCGGAAGCGCTGGACTTGCATTTGGCGGTGGAGCTCCATGGCCCCCATACGCCTGAGTCTCCGGTATTCCGGGAATTTGAAGCTTTGTATGACCGGGTAAACTCTCCCCATTTGGGGTTTGTCATGGACTTTTCATCATTCATTTCGGGAGCGCCCGCCACAGTGCTCAATACGATTCCGGAAGGCATTTGCCATAAGGAGATTCTGCATGAAATCCGCAGGTTGTATGAAACCACCGAAATCCCTGTAGAGGAGCTGGAAAAGAAGCTTTTGGCGGAAGGCGGCGACGAGGTGGATCTCTATGTGGCCCGCAAGAAGCTTTATAGCGGCAGAATCGGGAAAATGGGTTCCGATTATTTCCGCACCCACCCGGACTATGAAGGATTCCGGCGGTATTTGAAGCATTCCCAATACATGCACGGGAAGTTCTTCCATGTAGATGAGAACCTGGTTTCTGAGGGGATTGACTATCCGGGATTCATCAAGATCATGAAGGAAGAACAGTATGAGGGATACATAGCATCAGAGTACGAAGGCGGGCAGTATCAGCCGGGCATCACCCAGGTAGAAGAAATTGAGCGGCACATTCGCATGCTGGACAAATTGTGGAACGAAGGATAAGGGAGGAATGGTTGTGAAACAGGTTAAAGTAGGCGTAGTGGGTTGCGGCGGTATTTGCAAAGGCACCTACATGGAAAATATGGTGAAAAAGTTCCAAGTGGTGGACGTGGTAGCCTGTGCGGATCAAATCCCAGCCCGGGCAAAGTGGATGGAAGACCATTATCCCGGCGTGAAAGCCATGACCGTGGATGAACTGATGAACGATCCGGAAATCCAGATCGTGGTCAATCTGACCTATCCGGAATCCCATGTGGCAATCACCAAAATGGCTTTGGAACATGGAAAGCATGTCTATTGCGAAAAGATGATGGCCCCTACATTTCAGGAAGGGAAAGTGCTGTACGATTTGGCCCAAAAGAACCATTTGCTCTATACGACCGCGCCCGACACATTTTTGGGGGCCTGGGAGCAATCGGCCAGAAAATATATAGACGATGGAATTATCGGAACGCCCTTGACAGTTCACGCTCAGGTGTCCCGGCATTACAATCCGGAATCCCCCTTCTTTGACACCAAGCCCAAACACTTCTTTTTCCCCTTGCACTATGGCGGCGGGTTCCCCTTTGACCTGGGCGGCTATTACCTGCATGAGATGATCAACCTGTTCGGTTCCATCAAACGGGTGGCAGGATTTGGCGGGAATCTGTTCCCCACAAGGGTATACGAGAATCCTAAGCACCCCAAATATGGGGAAGAATTCCAAGTGAATACGCCGACTACCCTGCTGGCTGCCCTGGAATTCGAGAACGGGGTATTGGGTACCTTCAATATTTCTTCGGATACTTACACCAGTCACGCATTTAATGTAGGGGGAACCCAGGGATATTTAAAGCTGGGTGATCCGAATATGTTCTGTGACACCTTGGTGGTAAGCCGTCCCGGGGCCAGGCCGGAAGCTGCGCCCAAGCCCCCTGCCTTCTTTACCGCCCAGGATCAGGACGACGACCGCCAGCAGTTGGGCGAATGGAATCCGGAAGAATCGGTGGAACTGCCCTTGCTCCACGGATTTTACGAGTCTTCCCGAGGCGTAGGTCTGGCGGATATGTGCTATGCCCTGCTCAATGGAAGAAGGCCCCGCTGCCATGCGGATATTGGGCTGCACGCAGTGGAAGTGATCGATGCCATTCAACAATCCTGCCAGACAGGGAAAATCTACGAGATGACTACCCGTTGTGACAGGCCAAAGCCTTTGGCATCTACAGCGTTTTCGGTCAGTTGCCAGGAACGGGTCTTAGATGACTGAGTTCTCATAAAGCAGCTATGGGAGCATTTTTGCCCCAGAGGATCATTCAGAAGAAAGGAGACAGAGTCTATGAGAGAAATACGGGTAGCCATGATCGGCGCAGGGGTCATTTCCCACCGGCATATGACCATCTATGAAAACATACGGAAAAACGCGGATAAGCTGGGATTTACCGCCCGGGTGGTAGCGGTGGCGGAACTGGACCAGGCCAAGCTTGAGGCATGGGGAGAACAGTATGGTTTTGACCGGAAGGACTTGTATGTGGATTTCCGGGAAATGCTCAAGCGTGACGACATCGACACGGTGGACATCAATGTGCACAACAATTATCACACCCCGGTGACCATTGCCTGTTTAAAGGCCGGGTACGACTGTTACGTGGAAAAACCTATGGCGGCCAGCTATCATGACGCCAAGCTGATTTCCGACTGTGCCAGGAAACTGGGAAGAAAGCTCCATGTGCAGATCAGTTCCCTGATGACGCCCCAAAGCCGGTTGGCCCGTGATATGATTTGCCGGGGGGATCTGGGGAATATTTACTACGTCAATCTGGAGAGTGTGTCCCGGCGCTGGCGTCCTGGATTGGATTGGCGGCCCGGTTGGACTTCTTCGCCCCTTACCACAGATTTTTACACCAAGCAGGTGGCGGGCCATGGAAAATCCATTGACATTGGGGTGTATTTGATCAGCCAGATCCTTTTTGTGCTGGGACAGCCCAAATTGAAGAGCGTGAATGGATTTGCCCGTAACGGGATTCCTGTAGATCCCCGTTTGGTGGAAAATCCACTGGGATTTGGGGTGGAAGACATTGCAGACGGATTTGCCAAATTTGAAAATGGGATCGGGTTTCATTTCCTATCCGCCACCGCGGCCAATACGAAGGACTACAGCATGACCTACATTCTTGGTTCCAAGGGAGGGTTAGACCTGATCGACACCGACACAAGCGGTGGGCGCTGGGCGCGCCGCCCAGGTCAGATTCCTCTGCGTGGGGAACCGGAACTGAACTTCCACGGGCAGCTGGCGGAAAGGGACGTGGATATCCAGCTGAACTGTGACGGAAATGGCATTACAGAGACGCGGCTGGATTCCTCAAAGCTCTACTATAACGACAATCAAAGCATGTGGTTAGCCTATTGGCTGGGGATCCTCAACGACCAAACGCGGTATGACACGCCGTCCATTGCCATGGATATGCTCAAGTTTACGGACGGGATCTTCCTGTCGGAGGAGCTGGGACGGGAGGTATCTGCCCAGGAAATTGAGGAACTTTCGCCCCAGCTGTATCTTCCCGAACAGGAAATTGGCGGTGAACTGGTGAAATATGACTGCGGGTTTTAAGGCAAGACCTTGAGTGACTTTTTTCCTTTGGGACTTGCGTGCTGTGGACGCCTGTCTTTATAATAGAACTAAGAGGACCGTTGGGAGTTTCCCACGGTATTCCCGGTTTCTTTTGTGAAGGAGGCTCACCCAATGAAATCCCAGCTCATCATGTGTGATTGGACCTTTGCCCAGGGCTTGCCCGACCGGTTTGTTTCGCCGGAATGGCGCCCGGTAGATTTGCCCCACGATATGCAGGTGGGGCTGCCCCAATCGCCCCAGGCAACTCCCGCTTCCGGATTTTTCCCCGGATGCGCAGGTACCTATGAAAAAATTTTAGAAATCCCCAAAGAGTGGGAAGGGGAAAAGGTTTTCGTGTCCTTTGACGGGGTGTATGCCCAGGTTACGGTTTCCCTAAACGGCAGCCGCCTGGACTTCCACCCCTATGGGTATACCCCCTTTTTGGTAGACCTTACCCGGCGCATCCGTTTTGGGGAAAAGAACCGGTTGGAAGTGGTGGTGGATAATTCCCAGACACCAAACTGCCGCTGGTATTCCGGCGCCGGCATCTATCGGGACGTGGAACTTTTGCACGGCCCTCTGTGCCGCATTCAGCATAGGGGAATCTACCTGGTTACGGAATCGTTGGACGGGGATACTGCCACCCTTTCCGCTCAAGTGCAGGTGGTCAACGATGGAGCCCTGCCCTTCCATGGCCATGTGGATTTGACCCTCACAGCTCCTGACGGCACAGAGACCAAGGGCAGCGTTTCCCTTTGGGTGGAGCCTGGGGAAGAAGCTCCTGCCCGGCTGCGTATGGTAGTGGAAGATCCACAGCTTTGGAACGTGGACACACCTGTTTTGTACAAGGCCCAGGCAGTTCTTTCACCGATGGAAGGCGGGTCAGTGGACGGGGATTCCACTTCCTTTGGAATCCGCACGGTCCAGGTTGACCCGGTTCACGGCTTACGGATCAACGGGGAAACCGTAAAGCTCAAGGGTGGGTGTATTCACCATGTCACCAGTCCCTTGGGAGCGGCGGATTTCGACGACCAAACACGGCGGGTGCTGAAGGCCCATAAGGAAGCGGGGTACAACGCCTTGCGTATGGCCCACAATCCCCCCTCTCAGCGGTTTTTGGACTTGTGCGACCAGTACGGTATTTTGGTTCTGAACGAAGTTTTCGACGGCTGGCACGTGGGGAAAACCCCTTATGGCTATCACCAGTATTTTGATGAGTGGTGGGAACGAGATGTGGAAGCTTTTGTCCGGCGGGACCGGAACCACCCCAGCGTGATCCTTTGGTCCGTGGGCAATGAGGTTTTTGAGCGGGCTGGAACGGGAGATGGGTACCTGGTGGCCCGGAAGTTGGCGGAAAAGGTCCGTTCTCTGGACAACAGCCGCCCGGTGATGATGGCGTTGTGTTCCCTGTGGAATGGTCTGGACGACCAGGACGCCCAGGAGCTCAAACGCCGTTCCGGAGGTGCGGACGCCGGACAGAATGGAGAATGGGAGTATACCAATGAAATCTGGGCAAGCCGGACGGAAAGCATGGCTTCCCCGCTGGATGTGGTGGGATACAACTACATGGAAGACCGCTATATTTCAGACCATCAGCAGTTTCCCCACCGGGTGATTTGCGGTACCGAATCCTTCCCTATGGCCATTGACCAGGTGTGGGATCTTGTGGAGCGGTGCCCCTATGTGATCGGGGATTTCACGTGGACTTCTGCGGACTATATCGGGGAAGCCGGCATTGGTGGGGCGGACTATGTGGACCCTGCCACACCGGATCCCCCGTTTATCGATCACAACAGCCGGACCTATCCCTGGAAGCTGGCCTATGACGCTGACTGGGATATTTTAAACCAGCCCCGGCCCCAGCTGGCCTATCGGAAGATCGTCTGGGGCTCCTCGGAAACGTATCTGGCAGTTCGAGACCCGGCGGTATACGGGAAAAAGGAGCTGCTTAGTCGGTGGGCATGGCCACGGGTGTGGAACAGCTGGACTTATCCCGGTTTTGAGGGAAAGCCCATTCGGATTGACGTGTATTCTCCTGGGGATGAGGTGGAATTGTTCCTCAATGGGAAGTCCTTGGGAGTGGAAAAGCCTCAGCGGTTTATTGCCCGGTTTGAGACGGTTTACCAGCCAGGTGTTTTGGAGGCGGTCAGTTACAGGAATGGTAGGGAACTCTCCCGGGATACAGTGGAAACTGTAGGAAAACCGGTCAAGCTGGTGCTTCGGCCGGAACAGACGGAAGGAAAAGCTGGCGGCCAGTCTCTCTTCTTTGTCATGGCGGAACTTCAGGATCAAAATGGCAGGCGGGTTCCTGGGGTGTCTCTGCCCATGACCGCTTCCGTAGAGGGAGCCGCCAACCTGCTGAGCTTTGCTTCGGCCAATCCCATTACAGACGAAAATTACGAAAGCGGTTCGATCACCAGCTTTGAAGGCCGGGCGATGGCGATTCTTCGCAGCGGAAGAGTACCTGGAAAAGCGGTGCTCACAGTCAAATGCGATGGATTTGACCCGGTCTGTCAGGAACTGGAGATTCGGTGACCCGTATTTATTAAAATTTGAAAAAAGGCATAAGACCTGTTTTTCTAAAATGTAGTCGCACTGAAAAAGGCTGTCGCATTTTGCGACAGCCTTTTTTACAGCCGGTTTTTATCGCCCCAGTCACAAAGGGCGTCTAAAATGGGGATCAAAGTTTTTCCACGTTGGGTCAGGCTATACTCCACCTTGGGCGGGATCTGGGGATATTCTTCCCGATGGATCAGCTGGTCCCGTTCCAGTTCTTTTAGGGTGGAACTCAAGGTTTTGTAGGAGATACCGCCAATATAGCGCTGCATTTCATTGAAGCGCACCACGCCAAATTCCATCAGGGTATATAGAATGACCATTTTGTATTTTCCGTTGATCAGGGAGAGGGTATAGCTGAATCCGGTAGTTTCCAGACATTCATTGGTGATGCAGCGGCGCTCCATTTCACTTTCCTCCAGGTAAGTACTGCACTTGAATGTGCGTACTTGTATTTTGGTAAATTCTTGCTATGATTGTAATAGAATAAGCGGTAAAAGTCAATGCCGCGTAGGATAAGGAGCGCTCTTTGTGAAAGAATTTGAAGTAAAACCCTATTTGTTTCCCATGCCCACTTATATGATTGCCACTTACAATGAAGATAGCACGGTCGACGTGATGATGATGGCTTGGGGCGGTATTTGCGCCGAAGACATGGTGGCCCTGAACCTGGAAGCGGACCACAAGACCGTGGCCAATCTCCGGGCCAGAAAAGCGTTTACCCTGTCTGTACCGGGGACGGATACCTTGAAGGAGTCCGACTTTTTCGGGATCGCCTCTGCCAATAAGATGGGGGATAAATTTGCCCGGAGTGGACTCCATGCGGAGAAAAGCCAAAAGGTGGACGCACCCATTGTAACGGAATATCCCCTTACCTTGGAATGCCAGGTGGAAGAGATTCAGGAACAGCCTTATGGCCTGCGGATCCTGGGGAAAATCGTAGGAGTGCTGGCGGACGAGAAAGTGCTGAACGAAAAGGGCAAAATCGATGCTGGAAAGTTGAACGCTTTTGCCTTTGACCAGATGGGCAACGGTTATTACGCCATTGGGGAAAAGATCGGCCAGGCCTGGAATGCAGGGGCTGGTTTGATGAAAGAGTAAAGGAAAGCTTTCTAAAGCAGTTCCACAGAACAAGCAATCTGCTTATAGCTGGGCGGCATGGCTGGAGGGCCATGCCGCCCAGTTGTTTGTTTTCAGCGTTACTCCGGTCTATGGGGAGCCAGGGAATCCCCTGTGTTTTTTGCCAACAGGGAAGAGGGGAAGAACTGCATGGGCAGATGAAACCCTGGCCTACCGGGAGTAGCGCATGGGAAGGTTTCATGTCTGACCTGGACAGTTACAAGTCATAATACTGAGACTGGTTGGGGTTGTTTACCTGAGCGATGGGGATCAAATCATTCCGCTCAAAATGATTTAAAAGCTGGATGAACTCTGGCCAAGGCTCCCCTTTTAGGAGTCCGTTTTTTAGGGCTGTGACCAGATCCCTTTTTGTGCCATGAACAGCAAGATAACGGGTGATGAAGCTGCAATGTTGCAAAGGGCTTGTGTCCCGGGTACAGTACTTTAGAAGCTTTGAGAAAGAGGAACGGGAATTGCTGTTCTGGTTGGATGGGGGATAGGGGCCGCCAGTGTACTTTGCAATGTCCTCTTTGGACATGAAATCCGTGTCCGGGGAAAATGTGAGCGCCTCTCCGCAGAGCTTCACGCCACAGGTGTCATGAAGCAGCTGCAAGATACGCCCGTGTAGTTTACAAGAGCTGCTCATCAAATATTGGATGGTCTGTTTATCTCTCAATCCCATAGGCTGGCGCATTTGTTTGGCCCCTATGCGCAATTCTTGCAAAAAGCGCCGCTCCTGCTGCACTTTTACTTCAAGTAAGGTTTCTATGAATTTCTCGTGATCTGCGTCCTCTTCAACATTGTCTTCCGCTTCCGGTTCTTGTTTCTTTTTATGTCCCCCTTGAGACGCGCCATTGAGTAGAGCCATGGCATCCAAATAGCCGTCAAAAGAAGTATAGCTGGGACATCCATGATGGGAGTTTTTGAAAAGCAGCTGGGTGAAATAGCGGCAGTTGCCTATCTCCGGCACATAGCGAAGCATCATGGTGAAAAGAAGCAATATTCTGGAAGAACATTCCAAATATCGGGAATGGGTATGTTTATAGGAATACACAATCTCCAGAGCTTCCCTTCGTCCGTACCGGCCGGTGGAAAACCAATGGCGGAGCACGTTCAGAGGGGCGACCCACCCCTGAGGAATCACCCAGCTGCACAGCTTCATGGGGATAGCATAGGCGGACAAGGCAGGATCGGCGCCTGCCAATGAGTCCGGGGGAAGGTCGGACAGGTGGTATACCTTCTCCGCCACCAGCTTTGCGGCCGCTTTGACAGGCGCGCGGCGGGAAATATGGAAAATAGTGTCCAAAGAATCGGGCAGATAAAGTCCGAAGAGAACCATGGCCTGTAAGGAAAGATCCTGGGGATGGACGTATTCCGGCCACTTCAGAAGCGACTTGAGTGCGGAGAGATCTCCATGGACGATGGCGTAGGCCAATAGGGAGTGGGATGTAAAAGATAAATGGGTACCGGCTCCGTCCATTCCGAAATGCCATTTGCAAACTTGGTGTTCCAATAAATACTTCAGATTCGGCACAGAAGCTCTGAAACGACAGGCAAACTCTAAATACCTTCCGCAACATGCTATTTTTATGGAAGTGGAAAAGAAATCTTCATATGGGGAGTTGAATGTTCGGTGTGCCGTGAGATAAATTTGTGATGAAAAGGGAAATGTGTCGAGAAAGGGGACGTAATACCGGGTGAGAAATTCATAGACCAGGAGAAACACTTTTTTGGGAGTGTGCAAGATTTGTATGAATAGATCTGAGGGAATCATACTGTCAGGATAGGGAAAAGGCCCTGTTGCGGTAGAAAACTGTTTCGTCTGCTCGATGTTTTTGAGAAATTGCGGGATGGGGGCATAATCTTCTCTCTTTAAAAATTCCAGTAGGGTGTAGAGGATCTTGTGATATCGTTTCAAGGCGCATTCTCCTAAACGATGGACTGTCAGTGGGACTGGCATCCGCTTTTTGAAAAGATGATAGAATACAGCAAAGGGATAGGCGGTGGTTACAGGGAATATTGCTCGTCCTGAAGGGGGGCTTTTGCCAGGATGATGGAGAGCAGATCGTATCTTTTATTCTCGTTGAGCAGTTTGAGGAATTCAGGCCAGGGTTCTCCCTCTAAAAGCCCATTTTTTAAGGCGATTTTCAGTGTGTCCATGGAACCGCTGCGAGCCATCTGTTCAGCGATCCACCCGCAATGCTCCAAAGGTGTTGGATCCCGGGTGCAGCATTCCAGGAGAACTTGGGAAAATGCAGGGGATATATAGCTGGAAAAAAAGTAATCGATAGAAGTAGTAAGGGCGCTCCCACAAAGTTCTACACCGCAGGTGCGGTGGAGCAATTGCAAAATGCGCTTTTGAAGCTTGTTTTCCAATCTCAAAAAGTCCGAGATTAGTCTGGGGGCTGTTTGGGGAATTCCCCGTACCCATCGGATAAGTACAGCAGTCCGGAGAGTGGGTTTGTACTTTTTTGAAAATCAGCTGCCCATTGAAATACAGGACAAAAATTTGTTCCACCCATACCCCGTAAAACATAATTTTTAGCCAGTTCCTGGGACAATTGGGCTGGGTTTTTCACACAAACCACATGTTGAATCTCTGTGTCACATTGCATCAAGATTAGTTCCCCGTGCCAATGCTTTCCTATGTCTTGCAGGATCTTACAGGTTTCTTCCAGAAATTTGACCGCTATGTCTCCGCTGCAGGAATCAGAGGTGTCAATGGCGATAATCAGGGAGCCGGTATTGGATTCTTCCAGTTCCTCGCAGGGTTCTACGATGGGTGTGCCGAGCTGGCAGCCGAAGTGGTAGAGCATCAGGTCCAAGTCGTCAGGATTTTCGCCGGTAGCTGAGGATAGGCGTAAAAGCGTGCGAAGCAGCTCTTTGTAGGAAGTTTGGCTTCTCTTTGATGCACTGAGATGCTCCTCCATAGAATTGGTAAGACTGCCCCAGGCGGGAGTGGACAGTTGTTGAAATGCCTGTTGCCTGATTTCTTGCCATTGATCCCAAACTGTATCGGGGGAAGTTTCCGTAGAAAGAGCAACAGAGAAAGAATTTTCCTTTGAGCCGTTGTGTCCTGAACAATTTTCCTCTGAATGATCCTGGAAAATGAGAAATGGAAATTGCGTAGTATCGGAACAACGCCACAGTTCGTGATTGTCCGAGACCGGGACAGCCGGGTGTTTTTTAAGCCCCATCAACTGCCCAAAGCTGTACCATACTTGTGGCTGTAAATTCCGGGGTTGCTTGAAGGGGAGAAGGGAGTGGGTGTACAGCAGGGTGATAAAGGCAAGTGCTTGATAATCCGCCGCAAAATCAAATTGCTGGGTGCAGTGGCAATAGCCGGGAGCTTTGGAAACATGACCAAACAGGCAGTGAATGACCACGTGCAGAAATTGTTCCATAAGTTTGGGCTGGCTTTTTAAATAGTCGTTCCAAAGCGTTTCCGGATGGTAGTACAGGTGGGTTCCGTCGGTTTGAATCGGGCTGGGAACATGGATGGGAACATCCTCGAGATTGTAAAAGGCAGGCGATAAAGGGGGGATTTTCCGGCTGAGAAGTTTCCGCATATCTTCCAGCACCTGTTTGGCTTTCGCCTGCACGGTAAATTCTTTCTTCGGCTTACTCATAAGGGTTCTCCTTTCCTCGTTACGGGTCAAGTATAAAGGGAATCCCTGTTTAAATTTAAAACTCCAGACCGGCTGGATGGAAAAATCCCATTTTTTGTGATATACTCGAAAAAACAGGGGGAAGGATACATGGCGGTACAAAAGGGAAGCAAACGGGGAGAATACCACAACCCACTGGCCACGGTGGGGGAAGTGCTGGACATTTTGGAAAAACGGGCGCCCACGCCCGATAAGGCGATGACGCCCGAGGAGCTGCTTACCCAGATGAAAATACGGGGTAATCTGGGGAAGCTGCCGGGGAAAAACACTCTGACCACGTTGCTGCGCTCCATGTACGAGCAAGGGCGGTACGATCATTTTCCCTTTGTGTTGGAATGTTGCGTGGAACGAACCGAGGACGGGATTTCCACCTTGGTTTCCTTAGAGGAGTGGGAGACTCTGTATCCGGATACCCAGCGGAATAAATCGCTGCGGTTTTATCTGCGGAATCTGCTCACACCCACCGAATGGAAAATCCTTGAGGACATGGTGCAGGTATACCCCTATATCGATGAGAAGCAGGCCAAGAAATACTTGGATATTCTCAGCCGCCTGGGCCGGAATCCGGTGCCGGCGAACAAGGAGCTTCGCTATGCTTTCCGTCGCAGCGGTACCTTGAACTTTTCCCTGATCGGGCAGCTGGATCAGGCCATCGCCCAAAGCACAGTGATCTCTATCATTTACGGGGAGTATCAGCTGTCCCGGGAGACGTCCAGGCCTGTTTTGCGGAAACGGGCAAGAAACGGTAAGTTTTTCTTTTATCCCTATGCTCTGATCTGGAGTAACGGATATTACTATTTAACAGGGCAGCACCCCCATTGGGGATTGTCCAACCTACGGGTGGACCGGATCCTGGAAGTGCATCTGGAGCAGGAGACATTTGAGCGGCCGGAAAGTTTTGAGCCGGGGCTGTACCGGGACATGTCTCCGGTGATGTACGCTGGGAAAACCCAGTACATCAAATTGGCTTGTGAGGATAGCTTGCTGAATGTAGCGGTGGATTTTTTCGGAAGCGCCGCCCGGTACACGCCCCAGTCGGATGGTACGTTCCTTTTGGAGCTTCATGCGGTGCCTGCTGGTATGATGTTGTTCTTGCGGCAGTATCTTTCGTCCATCACTATTTTGGCCCCCGACTCTTTGCGGAAAAAATGCGTGGGGAATTGCTCCGCCAGATAGAGCGGCTTGAGGAATGATACAGAGCTCATGATGCCATAGTTCTCAAACACGGATTTAACTTTGAAAGATCATGCCGCCAAACAGGGAGTCATGTTCCGTGTCCTGAAGCTGGTAGTTTTGCAAGAGGGGAAAGCAAAGGGCTTCGCTGATTTTGTGTGTCAGCGAAGCCCTTTGAAATGGGAAATCTGTGGAGTTTTATTTTTCAGCTTAAGGGAATTTTCTGGGATTCAAATAAACGATCTCCGTCCAGTTTTCGGAACGGTGTGCAGTAGCTCTGTGTGTAGGGGAGTGAAAAGATCAAAAATTGCAGGGGGATTTTTGAAGATTCAGGGAAGCTTTCAGCTTTTCATAATGCCCGTCAATGTAGGCAATATAGATGCCCCCGCCAATTACATAGGCAATGGCGGTCAAAGCAAATCCTACGGGCAGCCCGATCGTTTCCTGAAGACACCCCATCAAAAGAGAGCCGATGCCAATGCCCACATCGTAGGAAAGCATATAGGTGGCGTTGGCTACGCCCCGTTTTGGGGCAGGAGTGGTCCCTGTTACAAAGGATTGGAACAAGGGCTGCAAAATCCCATAGCCCAGACCAAAGAAAAATCCGGCGGCCAACAGGTGGATCCCGGTGGTCAAAAACAGATAACTGGCCATGGTGACGATTAAAACGGCCAAACTGATGTATACCAGAATCCGGTGTTTTCCAGCATCGATTATTCTCTGTGTGGAAAGTTTAGACACCAGCATGCCCGCCACAAGGCAGATGTAAAAATAGGGGAGAAAGGCTGTCAGTTTTTTTTCTTGGGCGAAAATGGAAGAATAGGCGATTACTGCCCCATAGGGAATCATCAGAAACATCATGTTACACATAAAGGGAAGTGCAGGCTTGTAGATGGAATCCTGTATGGAAAACTTTTTCCGTTCCACTTTGGGATGGCGGATTCTGCAGCAGGCCACGCAAATCAAAGCAGCTACCGTAATGGCGAAAATCGTGAGAAACGATGCCTTGCTGCTCATGTTGTTTTGTACTTGAATCCCCACATAAGGTCCAACTGCCATACCAATCGATACGGTAAATGCGAAACGGCTGATACCTTCGGTAATCTTGGCGACGGGAAGTACATCGCTGGCCAAGGTCATGGTGGCGGAACCGCATACGGAATAGACCGCTCCCATGTATAAGCGAATGACAATCAATATGCCGAACACCGGGAACAAGATGAAGGCCGGAAACGACAGGCAAAACAGCGCCAGAAAGAACAGGTAGACATGATAGCGGTTAAAGTTGTCCAGCAGATACCCGGCTACGGGACGGAACAAGATGGTCGCCACAGACATGGCGGTAAGTACAATGCCGATTTCTGAACCGGTAATGCCGATTTCCTGGCAATAAATCGGGATAATGGGAATCGAGGCGTAGAATGCCGCTAGAACAAGCAGATTGGTGATGAAGAGAAGAATAAATCTCCTATTCCAAATTTTTTCCGTTTTTTCCATGTGATGAAGCTCCTTTGATTGTATTGATACAAACTAGTGGCACTTGCCACTTTATTTAGCATAACATGGAACGGCTGCTTCGTCAATATCTGGTTGCAATTGCCACCAAAATAGCTTATAATTTTATTCTGGAAGGGAGGCCATAAACATGGCTTACAGTATGGATAGCCCGTTTAAATCCATTTCGATTTTGTATCGGAAATCGCACATTTGGCTGAACAACAGCTGTGCCCAGTATCATCTCACAGCTGCCCAGGCGCTGGTCATTTTGATTGTGTGCGATTTTCAGGGATTGACCCAGGACGACATTACAAAACGGCTTTCACTGGACAAAAGCGTGATCGCAAAAACTGTGACAAAGCTGGAAGAGCGCGGGTTCCTTCTTCGCACTACCAACGCCAAGGACAAGCGGACCTATGATATCTGCCCCACGGAAAAATCCTGGGAAGTGTATCCTTTTATCAAAGAGCAGATTGAGGGGTGTTTCCAGCGCATGACCCAGCAGATGACCGATAAGGAACGGGAAGAGTTTCAACGATTGCTGTTCATAGCGGCGGAATCAGCCATTGCTCTGGAAGATTGAAGGGGATTCTCTGTAAAAGAGAAATCTGGACCAGTAGGCCTGGGAAAGACTGGCGGTTCAGGGAGCATGGCAATAAAAAATGGCTTGAGGAAACCGGTGGGTTTCTTCAAGCCATTTTTGCGTTTTTCCAGGAAACGTTTATTCCTGATTGTTTTTATAGTAATTGATCAGGCAGCCATCTGCCAGAATGTGGCGTTCCGATTCAGTCAGGTGACCCAGGGACAGGGGGAAGGAAGTCACCTTCCCGTCACGGATCCCATAACCGGTGGCTTCCTCTTTGCCTTCCAGCAGAACCTGGCGAATGCCCGGGACAAAGACCCAGTCACCCTTCTGCACTGTGTCGGGAGATTCTACCAGGAAAGGCAGCATGCCCCAGTTGATACAGTTGGAACGGTAACGCTTGGTGGCGTATTCCACAGCCAGGTTAGCGCCGGCGCCCAGAACACGCTGACAGCTGGCAGCCTGTTCCCGGGCAGAGCCATCGCCGGGTTTGGTGGCGTAGATGGTGCTGGCGATCACCGTATTGGCAGGGTCTGTGGTGAGCCCCGCATTCTTGAGGGCGCTGTAGATCTCATTAACCTCACTGCCGGTATCCTGACCTGCTTCCCGAGCGGTTTCCAGGGCCAGAACTTGTTTGGCCTCTCCCACGTATTCCGGGTCTTTCCGAGACAGGGTGAATTCTGCCAGGCGCAAGGGGTTGGAACGGTACGAAGAGGTTTCCCCAGAGGGGATCAGCTCATCGGTGGTGGTGACCGGATCGGTGATGTGGCATACCACTTTCAGCAGCAGATCTTGGCTGAGGGCGGGCATGGACGGCCAATCCTTGATGTTGGGGCCGAATTTCAAGGGAGCTTCCGGTTCCGGTTTGCCCCAGCCATTGTAGACGCGTTTGGCATATACGCCCTCATCAAAATGATAAGGGGGAATGGAGTAATCCACGTCCAACTCTGTGGCGGCGGTGAGCCGGCCCCCATTGCGGGCCGTAGCGGCAATGGACCGGGCGTCCATGAGGGCCACCCCGGCCATCTGGCCTTCGCCCGGTTTGGAGCCTTCTCGGTTGGGGAAGTTGCGGGTGGTGTGACGAATGGAGAATTCCCCGTTGGCAGGGGTGTCGCCTGCCCCAAAGCAAGGACCGCAGAAGCATTCCCGCACAACCACGCCGGCTTCCACCAGTGTAGCCACGGAGCCGTTTTTCACCAACTCCAGATAGGTGGGCATACTGCCGGGGTAAACGCTCATGGTGAAGGTGCCGTTGCCGCAGTTTTGCCCCTGGAGAATATTGGCCACAGCGCACACATTGTCATAGATGCCGCCGGAGCAGCCTGCCACAATGCCCTGGTCCACATAGATCTGGCCGTCGTCGTGGAGCTTGCTCATCAGATCCAGGTGAGCAGTCTTGGCGATTTGACGGTTGGCCCGTTCTTCCACCAGGTGGAGAATATCGGCAGCGTTTTCCTGAAGCTCTTTGATGGTGTAGGTATAGCTGGGGTGCATGGGCATGGCGATGGTGGGCTCAATGGTGGAAAGATCCACAAAGACGCAGCCATCGTAATAGGTGACCTTGCCGGGATTCAGCTCTTCATAAGCTTCCGGACGGCCGTGAATAGTCAGGTATTCCTTGACCTGGTCATCTGTTGTCCAGATGGACGACCAGCAGGTGGTTTCCGTGGTCATCACATCGATGCCGTTGCGGTATTCCACGGGCAGTTTTTTCACGCCCGGGCCAACAAATTCCATGACCTTGTTTTTCACGTAGCCGCATTCGTAGACCTTGCCGATGATGCTCAAGGCCACGTCCTGAGGGCCTACGCCGTTGCGGGGCTCGCCGGTGAGGTAAATGGCGATGACCTGGGGATAGTCCATGTCATAGGTGCGGCCCACCAGCTGTTTGGCCAGTTCGCCGCCGCCTTCGCCCACAGCCATGGTGCCAAGAGCGCCGTAACGTGTGTGGGAGTCGGATCCCAGAATCATGCGGCCGCAGCCAGTCATCATTTCCCGGTTGAAGCTGTGGATTACGGCCATGTTGGTGGGGACATAGATGCCGCCGTACTTTTTCGCAGCGGAAAGGGCGAATTTGTGATCGTCCTCATTAATGGTGCCGCCCACAGCGCAAAGGGAGTTGTGACAGTTGGTGAGCACATAGGGAAGGGGAAACTCCTTCATGCCCGAAGCCCGGGCGGTCTGGATGATGCCCACATAGGTGATATCGTGGCTGGTCATGGAGTCAAATTTCAGACGCAGCTGGCTCATATCCTCTACCGTGTTATGGGCTTTTAAAATACGGTAGGACATGGTGTTTTGTTTGGACGCTTCTTTGTCGGGCAGACTTCCCAAACGGCCGGAGAGCTGCTCCTGGTCTGTTTCTTCTACCAGGGTTTCATTGTCCAGAAGATAGACCCCCTGGTTGAATAGCTGAATCATACGGACACTCCTTTCTGATACGATGCCGTGCGGATGAATAAGCCCGGCAATGCTGGATCCCGCCGGAACTCCCTCTATGGCGGTGCCAATACTTCGTATTATACACCAGAACAGCGGTCTATGGTTGAGAAATTTTCGGAAAAGGGTGTGAGAATGGAAAAAAAGTTTTTTCTTTCAGGAGAAAAATGGGAGAATTCCAGGGATTTTCCCGTTTTCCCGCCAAGAGAAACTCCGGTCCCCCGACGACAATGGGGAAAAGCGGGAAACTTCTCTTGCAACTTTTGCACAGATGGAGTATAATACAGCCACAATGAAATAGCGGGGAGCTTGTATCACAGGCTGAGAGGAAGGTGTGACCTTCGACCCATGAACCTGATTTGGATAATGCCAACGTAGGGAATGCCTGGACAATCGTGTATCTCGAAGGAAGCTGCCCAAACGGTAGCTTCCTTTTTTTATTCGTTTGTTGGTTTCCGCTGAGTAATTGGAAAACTGCCCGGAATGGTTTCGGGGGAAAGAGGTTATCATGTTTGGAAAGTGTTTGGAAAACGTCCGGAAGACAGCGCCACTGGTGCACAACATCACCAATTACGTCACAGTAAATGATGTGGCCAATGTGATCCTGGCCTGCGGCGGAAGCCCCATCATGTCCGACGAGCCGGAAGACGTGGCGGAGATCACCGCCGTGTGCGGGGGGCTGAATATCAACATCGGCACCTTGCATCAGCGCAGCATTGAGGGAATGTTCCGCGCCGGGAAAAAGGCCAATGAGCTGGGCCATGTGGTATTGCTGGACCCGGTGGGCGCCGGGGCCAGTTCCCTGCGGACAAATACCGCTGTTTCCCTGATGGAAACATTGAAGCTGGACGTGATCCGGGGGAATATTTCGGAGATCAAAACCCTGGCTTTGGGAAGCGGTACCACTAAGGGTGTGGACGCAGACGCTGCGGACACGGTTACGGAAGAAAATCTGGATGCCATGGTGGCTTTTGTCAAGAACTTTGCCGCCAAAACAGGAGCGGTTGTAGCCATTACCGGGGCCATCGATTTGGTAGCGGATTCAGAAAAGGCCTATGTGATCCGCAACGGCCGTCCGGAAATGAGCAGGATTACCGGGACCGGATGCCAGTTGTCCGGCCTGGCAACCGCCTATGCCGTGGCAAATCCGGACAACAAGACGGAGGCAGTGGCTGCTGCGGTTTGCGCCATGGGCCTGGCGGGGGAAATTGGGTTTGCCAATCTTCAGCCTGGGGAAGGCAATTCCACCTACCGCAACCGCATCATTGACGCCATTTACAACATGGACGCCGAAACGTTGGATAAAGGAGCAAAATATGAAGTGCGATAAACGTGATTTGCTGCTCTATGCTGTGACCGACCGGTCCTGGCTGGGGGAGCAGACTTTATATCAGCAGGTGGAAGAGGCATTGCAAGGGGGCGCAACCTTTGTGCAGCTTCGGGAAAAGGAGCTGGAGGAAGAAGCCTTTTTGCAGGAAGCGGTGGAGATCAAAGAGGTCTGTCGCCGCTACCATGTTCCCTTTGTCATTGACGACAATGTGGAACTGGCCCGAAAAGTGGATGCGGACGGCGTCCATGTGGGGCAAAACGATATGGAAGCGGGGAATGTGCGGGCGCTTTTGGGAGAGGACAAGATCCTGGGAGTGTCGGCACAGACCGTGGAACAGGCGGTGCTGGCGGAACAGCGGGGCGCCGATTACCTGGGAGTGGGAGCCGTGTTTCACACCGATTCCAAGGCCGATGCCCAGGCGGTAAGCTATGAGACGCTGAAAGCCATCTGCCAAGCGGTACAGATTCCCGTGGTTGCCATCGGGGGCATCGGGAAGGGAAACGTGCTGGAATTGAAAGGCAGCGGGATTTGCGGCGTGGCGGTGATCAGCGCTATTTTCGGCGCGGACAAGATCCGGGAAGCTACTGCGGAGCTGAAAGCCCTTACCCAAGAGATGGTGGGGGAATGATCCGGGGAGCGATTTTTGATCTGGACGGCACCTTGTTGGATTCCATGTCCTTGTGGGATACCATTGGGGAAGAGTATCTCCGGTCCCTGGGGAAAGAGCCGAAGGAAGATTTGAAAGAAACCTTTCAAACCTTCACCTTGGAGCAGTCCGCCCGCTATTACCAGGAACACTATGGGGTCACCTTGACCGTGGAACAGATCGTGGAAGGCATTCATCAAAGGATCGAAGGCTACTATCTGGACGAAGTCCCATTGAAACAAGGGGTCGAAGCGTTCTTGCGGGAATTGAAGCGCCGGGGGATCAAGATGTGCGTGGCCACAGTGACCAGTCAGTATCTGGCGGACGGAGCGTTGAAACGTCTGGGGGTGAGGGATTGCTTTTCCCGGATTTTTACCTGCCATCCAGGACATGGAAAAGAAGAGCCCGCCATCTACCGGGAAGCGTTGGAGTATCTGGGCACGGAGAAAGGGGAAACCATCGTCCTGGAAGACGCCTTTCACGCGCTGCGTACCGCCAAACGGGACGGTTTCCCCGTGGTAGGAGTGTACGACGCTCACGAAGAGCGCCAGGAAGAACTGAAAGCATGGGCGGACTGTTACATTGAGGATTACGGCAACGCCCAACAGTTTTGGAAGTATTTGAAACCATAAAACAGGCACAAAGCGGCAGGCTGGGGGCACCACTTTCTGTCGCTCAAGAAAAGTAATGCGAAGAAACCGAAAGGAAGTCAGAGTATGAAAACAGCATTATCAATCGCAGGAAGCGATTCCAGCGGAGGCGCCGGCATTCAAGCGGATATCAAGACGATGACGATGAATGGTGTTTACGCCATGAGCGCGGTCACAGCGCTGACGGCCCAAAACACAACCGGCGTTCAGGGGATTTTCGAGGTGACTCCCGAATTTTTAGGCCAGCAGATCGACGCCGTATTCCAGGACATTTATCCTGATGCGGTAAAGATCGGCATGGTGTCTTCCACGGGGCTCATCGAAGTGATCGCCCAGCGGCTGAAAAAGTATCAGGCAGGCAATCTGGTGGTGGACCCGGTGATGGTGGCCACCAGCGGGTCAGCGCTGATGAAAACAGACGCGGTTGCCGCTCTTGCCAAGGAACTGTTGCCTTTGGCCACCGTCGTCACGCCCAACATTCCCGAAGGGGAAGTGCTTTCCGGCATGAAAATTCAAAGCGAGCAGGATATGGAGAAAGCGGTCCAAATCATCGGTGAACAATATGGCTGTTCGGTGCTGCTCAAAGGGGGTCACAGCGTCAACGACGCCAACGACCTGTTGTACAAAGAGGGCAAGTGGCAATGGTTCACAGGGAAGCGGATCCACAATCCCAATACCCATGGAACAGGATGTACCCTGTCCAGCGCGATTGCCGCCAACCTGGCGAAGGGCTTTTCCCTAGAGCAGTCCGTCCAGCGGGCGAAAGAGTATATTTCCGGTGCGCTGGCCGCCATGCTGGATTTGGGAAAAGGCTCCGGGCCGATGAATCACCTGTTCGACCTCACCAGCCGTTTTGCGGAAGCACAAAAAGAATCTGTTTGAAAGGAAGAAATGATCATGAGAAATTATACCACCCAGATGGACGCTGCAAGACAGGGGATCATCACCCCAGAGATGAAAGTCGTGGCGAAAAAGGAATACCGTACGGAAGAAGAGATCCGGGACCTGGTGGCAAAAGGCCAGGTGGTGATTTGTGCCAACCGGCTCCACACCAGCATTGACCCTAACGGCGTGGGATCCATGCTGCGGACGAAAATCAATGTGAACCTGGGGGTTTCCCGGGATTGCAAGGATTACAATGTGGAAATGGAGAAAGTGATGGCGGCGGTGAATATGGGAGCGGAAGCTATAATGGACCTTTCGTCCCATGGGAATACCCAGCCTTTCCGGCAGAAGCTTACAGCGGAATGCCCTGCCATGATCGGGACGGTGCCGGTATATGACAGCGTGATCCACTATCAGCGGGATTTGGCCACGCTGACCGCCAAGGACTTCATCGATGTGGTCCGGCTCCACGCAGAGGACGGGGTGGATTTTGTAACGCTTCATTGTGGCATTACCCGGAAGACCATCGAGCAGATCAAAAAGCATAAACGGAAGATGAATATTGTGTCCCGGGGCGGCTCTTTGGTGTTCGCGTGGATGAGTATGACTGGGGAAGAAAACCCCTTCTATGAATACTTTGATGAGATTTTGGAAATCTGCCGGAAGTACGACGTGACCATTTCCCTGGGGGACGCCTGCCGGCCTGGGTGCCTGGCGGACGGAAGCGATGTGTGCCAGATTGAGGAACTGGTGCGGCTTGGAGAATTGACAAAACGGGCTTGGGCCAGGGACGTGCAAGTGATGGTGGAAGGCCCGGGCCATATGCCTATGGATCAGATCGAGGCCAATATGAAGCTGCAGCAGACCATTTGCATGGGAGCTCCGTTTTATGTGCTGGGGCCCATTGTGACCGATATCGCTCCGGGGTACGACCACATCACATCTGCCATCGGCGGGGCAATCGCGGCTTCTGCTGGGGCTGCGTTCCTGTGCTATGTGACGCCTGCGGAACATTTGGCGTTGCCCAATGTGGACGATGTAAAGCAGGGCATTATCGCTTCCCGCATTGCAGCACATGCGGCGGACATTGCCAAGAAGATCCCCCATGCCAGGGATTTGGACGACGCTATGGCAGACGCCCGGAGAACCTTTGATTGGGAAAAGCAGTGGGAGTGCTCTTTGGATCCGGAAACAGCCAAGGCGATCCGCGACAGCCGTGCCCCGGAGCAGGAAGACAGCTGCTCCATGTGCGGAAAGTTCTGCGCGGTAAGAAGTATGAATAAAGCCTTGAACGGCGAGTACATCGACATTCTGTGAGGTCCCGGTTGAGCCTGAGAGCCTAATTTTCCTTGAAATACCGGGAAAAACAGGGTATCATAAAAACGGTATTTCCCAGGCTCGCAAAAGTCAAGAAAAGAGAAATCCCTTTTGGGCTTTAAAATCGCTTTTGGTGAAAACTCTATTGGTGGCGGGATCTTCTGGTTTTCCAGGAAAATACCCTGCGAAAGGCCTGGAATATATGAGGTGAACTGAGTATGATTACGCAAGAAGTGTCCCAGGAAACGCTTTCGGAGTGGAAGGCGTTGTGGGAGCGTTCTAGAGAGTCCCTGAAGCCCAACCGGAAAAGCGGGCCAGAGCTTTTGGAATATTTGCAAAGCCGGTATCCCTTGACGGAGATTTTCGACGAAGCTGCCCTTGAGGCCATTTCTGAGAATGTGACCATGAATTCCTATTTGGCAGAAAAGCTGCCGGAAGGGGCGAGCCCACAGCCAAAGGCTTTTTATTTGGAGAATTCCGGAAGCGGCGCCCGGTTCTATTTGCCGGAAAACCAGGATGATCCCCAGTTGTGGGGAGGGGAAATCAGCCGCATTTTTGTGGGCATCGACTTGGCCAGCGGTTTTTATATGGTAGAGGGCAGTACTCTGCTTTGGGACGAGCTGTGTGCTTTCCAAGGCTTGGACAGCCGGGATTTGGAGAAATTCGTGATGGTGGCGGAATATCTAAACGCCCAAAAACGTCTTGGACTGTTACAGCCGATGATTTTACCGGAATGAGAATCCGCGGAACGTAAAAGCGGACAAAAAAGGAACCCCACAGTACTGTGGGGTTTCTTTTTCTGCCTTTCTGGCGGTGGTGGCGCTGGGAGAAAAGGTATTTGTCCCTTTTGGAAAACGGGAAGACGGAGAAAAGCCGGTGAAGTCACTTGTATCTTTTTGCTCCCCGTGATAGGATAGCCTTACAGATTTCCGGAAAACTTGGGAAGGATTTTCCGCCGATGGAAAAGAACCGCTGATTTGGGGCTTATGATGCACGAGAAAATAGCGGGGCTTTACGGGTGAGCACACGGACGGAAAATGACCGGAAAAAGAACAGAGCGATAAAGGAGAACCGCCTATGCAACCGAATTATCAAAGAGTGTTTCTCATTGTGCTGGATTCCCTGGGGGTAGGGGCCATGCCCGACGCTGCCAGGTTTGGAGATGAAGGAACCGATACGCTGGGCCATTTGGCGCAAGCGGCCGGTTCTTTGGAGATCCCTCATCTGCGTTCCTTGGGGCTTGCAAATCTCCATCACATACCTCATGTGGAGCCTATTTCCCAAACCAAGGGATACCGCTGCTATCTTCAGGAAGCCAGTAATGGCAAGGATACCATGACGGGCCATTGGGAGATGATGGGGTTAAAGATCACCACCCCGTTTCAGGTGTTCACGGAAACGGGGTTTCCTTCTCAGCTGATCCAGGAGTTGGAACGGCGTACGGGCCGCAAGGTGATTGGAAATAAAAGTGCCAGCGGCACGGAGATTTTGGACGAGTTGGGTGAGGAGCAGCTGCGGGACGGTTCCCTGATTGTTTACACCTCAGCGGATTCCGTGCTGCAAATTGCCGCCAGCGAGGAGACCATTGGTCTAGAGGAATTGTACCGCTGCTGTGAGATTGCCCGGGAACTGACCATGGAAGACCGTTGGAAAGTGGGGCGGGTCATTGCCCGGCCCTATGTGGGAAAGACAAAGGGTTCCTTCCGTCGAACTTCTCATCGAAGGGATTACGCTTTGCCGCCCTTTGAGAAAACCGATTTAGAGGTGTTGAAAGAGCACGGGAAAGACGTGATCGGAGTGGGGAAAATCGGGGATATTTTTTCCGGACGGGGGTTGACCCGATCTCTGCATTCCGACAGTTCGGTGGAAGGAATGGTTCAGACCAGGGGCTTGTTGGCAGAGAGATTTTCTGGACTGTGCTTTACTAATCTGGTGGATTTTGACGCGTTGTGGGGCCACCGGCGGAACCCAGTCGGCTATGCCAAGGAACTGGAAAAGTTTGACGTGGAGCTCGGGAAATTTCTTTCTGCCATGGGTCCTGGGGATTTGCTGATGCTCACAGCGGACCACGGCAACGATCCCACCCATCGGGGAACGGACCACACCCGGGAACAGGTTTTCCTGTTGGCCTACTCCCCTTCGATGAAAAGCACGGGACAGCTTCCCACACAGGACAGTTTTGCCGGGATAGGCGCCACTATTTTGAAGAATTTCCAATTGTCGGTCCCGGAACATTGCATTGGCCATTCTCTGCTTTCGGAGTTGAAGTGATCGGACGGTCTGGCCCGGTATCCCTGATTTGTGTCCAGAATGGGAAACTTTTTTGGGTTGGGTGGGGGTTGTCTGGATTCTGAATTCCAGGCGCAACAGGATAGAAACAGCCTGCTGGTGAGATGTTTGAAAAGATGCCGTTTGAGATCAGAGCCGGGGAAAACCAGCTTTTGGGGGAGAAATTAAGGATTGTCAAGCATTCAGAGTTGTGGTACCATTTCTAAGATTGTGAATTCACAGTGACCTGTCTCTTATACACATCTGAAGTGGGAAAGGAACCCCGGCGGATTTCAGTGACATAACCGCCTGGATTTTCCTGTCCTTGCCAGTGGGATCCCAAGGATCCTGCCGGTTCTGCGGTTTCCCACAGAGCTAGAGCAAGAGCGGAAAGCTGTCAGAAAGGAGATACCCCCAGTATGGATCAATTGATTGGACTTTTAGCCCAGGAGTTCCACGTTCGGCCAGAACATGCCCAAGCCGTGGTGGAGCTGTTGGATGAAGGAAATACAGTGCCCTTTATCGCCCGTTATCGGAAAGAACGTCACGGGGCCATGGACGACCAAACCATTCGGGAATTGGCGGATCGTTTGGCGTACCTGCGAGGGCTTGAGGAACGGCGCAAAGAGGTAAAAACTGCGGTCGAGGAACAGGGGAAGCTGACGCCGGAATTGGCGGCTGCCCTGGATAGAGCGGTTACGTTGGCAGAGGTGGAAGACCTGTACCGTCCTTACCGGCCCAAACGCCGGACCCGGGCGGGGATTGCCCGTGAGAAGGGCTTGGAACCCTTGGCCCAGCTGCTTTTGACGGGGAAGGATTCCAAGGGACGGATTTTGACACAGACTCCAGAGGAACTGGCGCAGGCCTATGTGAATGGGGAAAAGGGAGTGGAAACGCCGGAAGATGCGCTGCAAGGAGCCAAGGACATTTTGGCGGAAGATTTTTCCGACGACGCTGCCATTCGGAAGCGGCTGCGTGTCCTGCTTCAGAAAAACGGTTCGCTCCGGTCTGTAGCCGCCAAAGAAGAGGATTCCGTGTACAGCTTGTACTACGATTTTGAGGAACCGGTCAAGCGGCTGCAAAGTCACCGGGTGCTGGCCATCAACCGGGGGGAAAAGGAAGGCTTTTTAAAGGTATCTATCCAGGTTGGAGAGGAATCCCCTCTGCCTTCCATTTTGCGGGAAGTGCTGACCAAAAACCATCCCTTTCCGGAATTGTTGCGCCAGGTGGCGGAAGATTCCTGGTCCAGGCTGTTGTTTCCTTCCTTGGAGCGGGAAATCCGAAACGACCTGACGGAGATGGCCGACGAGCAAGCCATTCACACCTTTGCGTTGAACCTGCACCCGCTGCTGATGCAGCCCCCGGTGAAAAACCAGGTGGTTTTGGGATTCGATCCCGCTTACCGTACAGGCTGCAAGCTGGCCGTGGTGGATGGTACGGGAAAAGTGCTGGAAACAGGGGTGATTTATCCCACAAAGCCTCACAGCCGGGTGGAAGAGGCCAAAGGGGTGCTTCGGAAATTGTGCGATAAGCACGGCATTACCTGCATTGCCATTGGCAACGGTACAGCCAGCCGGGAATCAGAGCTGTTTGTCAGCCAATTTATCAAGGAATATGGAAAACCACTGTCCTATATGGTGGTCAGTGAAGCAGGGGCTTCGGTGTATTCCGCCTCGAAATTGGGTGCGGAAGAGTTTCCCGACTTTGACGTGTCCCTGCGTTCGGCGGTGAGCATCGCCCGGCGGCTGCAAGATCCCCTGGCAGAGCTGGTGAAAATCGACCCTAAAGCCATCGGGGTGGGGCAGTATCAGCACGATATGCCTCAGGCACGGCTTTCCCAAGCTCTGGATGGGGTGGTGGAAGACTGTGTAAACGGTGTGGGAGTGGATCTGAATACGGCGTCTCCCTCGCTGTTGAAGCGGGTGGCGGGGATTACCCCCACAGTTTCCCAGAACGTGGTTGCTTACCGGGAAGAGCATGGTGGCTTCCAAAACCGGAAAGAACTGCTGAAGGTTCCCAAACTGGGTCCCAAAGCCTTTGAGCAGTGCGCTGGTTTTTTGCGGGTGATGGAAAGTCCCAATGTCTTAGATCACACTGCTGTGCACCCGGAATCTTATGAGGCGGCCAAGCGGCTGCTCACTTTGTGTGGGTACACCTTGGACGATGTGGGAAATTTGTCCGGGCTCCCTGGCCGTCTGAATGAGATTGGAGAAACAAAAGCGGCGGAAGAATGCGGGATTGGAGTGCCCACGCTGCGGGATATTGTCAGCGAGCTGCAAAAGCCTGGCAGAGATCCTCGGGATCAGCTGCCCCCGCCCTTGCTGCGTACGGACGTGATGGAGCTTTCTGACTTGAAGCCGGGTATGAAACTGTCTGGAACGGTCCGGAATGTGGTGGATTTCGGTGCGTTTGTGGATATTGGCGTCCATCAGGACGGTTTGGTCCATATTTCCCAGATCACCAACCGGTATATCCGGCACCCTTCGGAAGTCCTTTCCGTAGGGGATATTGTAGAAGTGACGGTGCTTTCCGTAGAACCGGAGAAAAAGCGGATTTCCCTCACCATGCGGGACCAGGAAACTGGGGAAAAACAGAAGGCACCCACCCGGGAAAAGAGCCCAAAGAATCAAAGAGCCCGGTGAAAAGAAACGATCAGGAGCGGATCCTTTGTTGGGTCCGCTCTTTTCTATATAGAAAAAGGCCGGGGCGTTTCCGATCCGGGAAAATCCTAATCTGTGTAAGTTGGGGATCCAATCAAATAAGTGGGTGGGGACTGTTTTTACAGACGATCCCGGTGTAGGACACAGAGCAACATAAAACGAAAAGAGCCCAGATGCAAAGTGCATCTGGGCTCAGTCTGGTGGGGGAGAGTGGATTCGAACCACTGAAGTCGAAGACAACAGATTTACAGTCTGCCCCCTTTGGCCACTCGGGAACTCCCCCATATAGGCCCTGTCCTAAAAGGAAGGGTATTTATAAAAAAACGCTTGTCTGCTAGTGGAGCTGGTGAACGGACTCGAACCCCTGACCTGCTGATTACAAATCAGCTGCTCTACCAACTGAGCTACACCAGCGGATTTTTTAGCGCTTGATTATTATAGCTCAGCGCAAGAGGAAAGTCAAGGGTAAAAAGAAATTTTTTTGAAAAATTTTTTACGCTGCTTTTTGGCGATCCAGGAGCTGGGTAAAGTAGGAAAAAGGGAAAAAACTTGTGGACTTTTCCCTGGTTTATGTTACAATAAAGTTACATAGTACTTTTGGAAAAGGAGTGTTTGTACAGATGAAAAAGCTTGTGAGTTTGACCCTGGTTCTTTGCCTGATCGCTTTGATATTCAGCGGGTGCGGCGGGGATAAGAAAGACGAGAATAGTTCCAGTGTTTCGTCTGGCACTCCCGCCACGGTTACCCCTACCCCCACGCCGGCCCCTCAGATGGCGAAAGCGCTGCGGGTTACCGCGGATTCCGGATTGAATGTCCGTGCGGAAGCTTCTACGGACAGCGAGATCCTGGGTTTGGCGGAAAATGGCCAGCGGCTGGCCCTGCTGATGGAAGACGCCCAGAACGGCTGGTATCAAGTGCAGTATGAAGGAAAGACCGCTTATGTTTCGGCGGAATACGCGGAAGTGATCGAAATCACCTTGGACGAGTACAATCAGCTCCGGAATGGGACGACCAGCAGCGAAGACTCTTCCAGCAGCCAGTCTTCTGAGGCAGGTTCCTCGGAAGCGTCGCCTTCTCCCACACCTGATGCAAGCTCATCAAGTACCAGTACTTCTTCTGCTTCGGAAAACACAGAGGACGGCGAATAACGCCGTTCTCTTTTTCCTAACAAGGCTTTTTGATTGGTATGGTGAAAAAAGGGGAATGGACAGGGCAATGGGCTCTGTTTCCTGAGGTTTAGAAAGGACGAAGCGGATATGAATATTATGATTGTTGGCGGCGGATTATTGGGCCGGAAAACAGCAGAAATGCTTGATGAAGCAGGCCACGACGTGGTGGTGATCGACGCCAGCCAGGAAAACCTGGCCCAGCTCAGCCCGGATTACAGCGGTGTGACGGCGGTTGGATTTCCCATGGATATTAAAAGCCTGCGGTCTGCTGGGATTGAGGGTTGCGACGCGGTGGCGGTGACCACGCCGGACGACAACTTAAATATTACTGTGGGCCAGATCGCCAAGAACTTTTTTGGGATCCCCAAAGTGATCGCCCGTATTTCCGACCCCTATCGGGAAACCATCTTTGAGCGGTTTGGATTGCAGACGGTGTGTCCCACCAATATGGCAGGGGACAAGCTGGTGACGGCCTTGACCAGTCCCTGGCAGAGCCGGCAGATCACGTTTGGGACCACATCAGTCTCCCTGATTGTGATTCCGGTAGAGCACCGGTATTATGGCCACACCACTGCCAGCCTGGATTTGCGGCCGGGAGACGGTCTTTTCGGGGTGATCAAAGAGGACGGCCAATTTTTGCTGAAGGCACAGCGGGAAGAGATCCCCTTAGAGCAGGGAGATTTCCTGGTTTGCAGCAGGAAGATTGACTGAAAGGGGGAGAACCGGACATGAAGATGGTGATTGTAGGCGGCGGTAAGGCCGGGTGGAATCTGGCGCGGATTTTGTTGGAAAAGCGGCATATTGTCAGTTTGATTGAGCGGGACCGCCAGAAATGCGAACGCTTAGCGGACGATTTGGACGCTGCGATTTTCCGCGGAGACGGGACCAATGTATCCGTGTTGGAAGCGGCAGGCGCGCAGGACGCCGATTGTTTTATGTGCGTTACCGGAAGTGATCAGGATAACCTGGTGGCCTGTCAGCTGGCCAGGGATCATTTTCATGCCAAAAAAGTGATTTCCCGGGTGAATGATCCCCGGAATATTGAAACGTTCCGAGTGCTTGGCATTGAGAATACGGTGAGCAGCACGGATATTCTCACCAAGATGATTGAACAGGAAGCAGACTTGGCCCACATGCACCTGATTGCCACCTTGAACCAGGGAAAGGCGGGGATTTGTTCTATGACGTTGCCCCCCAACACCGCTTTGGACGGCGTGGCGCTGAAGGACATCACGTTTCCCAGCGGTACGCTGGTGATTTCCCTGATTCGCCGGGGTGTGCTTACCATTCCCAATGGTTCAACCATATTGCAGGCAGGGGACGAGCTGGTGGCGGTTAGCGAGGAAAAGAGCCAGCGCGCTTTGATGAAGGCATTGGCTGAAGTAGTCCATTCATAAAAGGTTCAAAGAAAAAACTAAAAATAATAACAATTACTACTTTACAAACAGAGAAAGCTGTGCTATACTAAGGTCACAGACAAGAGAAAGGGTGAAAAACCCGGAACCAGTCTGGGAAATGGCACAGAAAGGAACGAGCTGAGTTTGGAAAAGCGTGAGAATTTTAGCAGGAAACGGATTGCGATCCTGAACACGCTGCAAGAGACTACCGTCCATCCTACGGCCGATTGGGTCTACGCCAAGCTGAAGCCCCGCTATCCCAATCTGAGTCTGGGCACAGTATACCGGAATTTGAAAAAATTCTGTGAGACAGGGAAGGCAGTCAGTGTTGGGGTGATCAATGGACAAGAGCATTTTGATGGCCGGGTGGAGCCCCACGCCCATTTTATCTGCAAGCGGTGCGGAGCGGTGCTGGATATCCCTGAGGAATTTTTTCAGAAAGAAGAGCTGCTGGAGCTATCTTCCCGTTTTCATTTAAAACTGGAAAGTGCCCGGGTTCTTTTTGAAGGCGTGTGTCCCCAATGTGAGAAAACATATCTCCAGTAAAAGGCTGTCAAGGAATTTGCCTTTTCACGCGATGTGCTAGGAACAAAATAAAAAATCCAGGAATTTACTGGAAAATCGTTCTAGTTTAGTAAGCGTGTAAAGGAAAACTGCTTTAACAATTTTATGAAAAGCCCCACTAAATTAAAATAAAAAATTTTTAAAATGGAGGAATCTCTATTATGAAAAAGTTTGTATGTCCGGTTTGCGGTTATGTTCATGAAGGCGAAGCTGCTCCCGAGAAGTGCCCCGTGTGCGGCGCTCCCGCTGACAAGTTCGTTGAGCAGGCTGGCGAGATGACCTGGGCTGCCGAGCATGTGGTAGGCGTTGCCAAGGGCGTTGACGAGGAAATCCTGCAGGGCCTGCGTGAGAATTTCCAGGGCGAGTGCACTGAGGTTGGCATGTACCTGGCCATGGCTCGTGTGGCTCATCGCGAAGGCTATCCCGAAATCGGCCTGTATTGGGAGAAGGCTGCTTATGAAGAGGCTGAGCATGCTGCTAAGTTTGCCGAGCTGCTGGGCGAGGTTGTTACCGACTCCACCAAGAAGAATCTGGAGATGCGCGTAGAAGCTGAGAATGGCGCTACCATGGGTAAGACTGAGCTGGCTAAGAAGGCTAAGGCTTTGAACCTGGACGCTATCCATGACACCGTACATGAGATGGCCCGCGACGAGGCTCGTCATGGCAAGGCTTTTGCTGGCCTGCTG
>DXXH01000059.1 GCA_019416395.1 Clostridiales bacterium | reverse complement strand
CGGGCAAGCAGAAGCTGGTGGATACCAGCGGCCGCGTGGATATGTTCAAGAAGCGTTACGGCCTGCAGAACAAATAAGTTTGTGGCCGAGCTTTGATTGGCGGAATAGTGAGCTTTGTGCTCCAAGATGGGCGGTGCGGTTCGCACCGCCTGTCTTTGTTTCACAGCGGAAAGGGGAGAGGGCGTTTTGGAATACATCACCGTGGAAAAGGAAGCCGCCGATGAGTTTGTTGAGAAGAAATCCAGGTTTATCGGCACATGCCGCCCGGTGAAAACCGAAGAGGAAGCTTTGGAGTTCATCAACCGCATGAAGTCCCAGTATTGGGACGCTACCCACAATGTGTATGGGTATATTTTGCGGGAAAATGGGATTCAGCGCTTTTCCGATGATGGCGAGCCCCAAGGTACGGCGGGGATTCCCGTGATTGACACCCTGAAAAAGGCAGGAGTAGTGGACGCCGTGGTGGTGGCTACCCGCTATTTTGGCGGGACCTTGTTAGGGGGTGGCGGCCTGATTCGCGCCTATTCCCATACGGCGTCCATTGCGTTGGCGGCGGCGAAGAAGGTCACGATGCGGGAGTGCCTGCTGTTGAGCTTATCTTGCGACTATTCCGCTTATGGGAAAGTCGCTGCCGTTGTGCCGGAAAACGGCGGTGTTGTGGACGACACAGAGTTCCTGGAGCGGGTGCGTTTGCGTTTTCATTTGGACCCTGCACAACTACCGGCATTGGAAAAGCGTTTGGCGGACGCCACCAGCGGCCAGTGCGCCGTGATGGAAGAAGGAAAACGGTATTTTCCCTTTGAATAAATTTTTCAAAAAATTTCCAAATGGGACAAGTAATTTCCTAAAAGAAAGCGTATATAGTAACAGAAGCCTTTTTGGGTTTCCGTCAAGGAGGATCAGAAATCGGAGAAACTGGGACAACAGGATAAGAAAGGGTGTGGAAATGGTATGACGATCAGAGAACAGACCCAACAACTGGAACGGGAGATCTTAGCGCCTTACGCGGCATTTTCAGCTGAGACAAGAGGCCGGCAGCGCCCGGAAGAGGAGTGTACAATGCGCACGCCTTACCAGCGGGACCGGGACAGGATCATTCATTGCAAGTCGTTTCGCAGGCTGAAGCATAAGACCCAGGTGTTTCTCTCTCCGGAGGGGGATCATTACCGCACGCGTCTGACCCACACCCTGGAAGTTTCCCAAATCGCCAGGACCATCGCCCGGGCTTTGCGCTTAAATGAGGATTTAACGGAAGCGGTAGCTCTTGCCCACGATCTGGGGCACACCCCTTTTGGACACGCAGGGGAACGGGCGCTGAACGCCCTGCTGCCCCATGGGTTCCGCCATTATGAGCAAAGCGTGCGGGTGGTGGACCGACTGGAAAAAGATGGCAGAGGGCTGAACCTTACATACGAGGTGCGCAACGGGATTTTGTGCCATACTACAGGTATGGAAGCCGATACGGCGGAAGGCCGGGTGATCCGTTGGGCGGATAAAATCGCCTACATGAACCATGATATCGACGATGCCATTCGCGCGGGGGTGCTCCGGGAAGAGGATATTCCCCGCTCGATCACGCAGGTGCTTGGAAATTCCAAAACAAAGCGGATCACTGCCCTGATCAGTTCCGTGGTGGAAAACAGCCGGGACGGGGTACTGGGAATGGATCCAGCCACCTATCGCGCTTATGAGGAACTGAGCGACTTTATGTACCAGGCGGTATATTTGAACGATTACGCCAAGAAAGAGGAACGAAAGGTGCCTCACATTATCCAGAGCCTGTTTCTTCATTTTCGGAATCCGGATTATCTGCCGGATTACATGAAGAAGATTGCTGAAGAGGAAGGGGAGGATACCGCTTCCTGCGATTATGTGGCGGGCATGACGGACCACTACGCTGTGGCTTGTTATCAAGAGCTGTTCATTCCAAAGGCCTGGAATCTTGGAATGGGTCATGGCTGAGCTGGCTGGCAGACAAAGAACGCTGTGAGAGGGAGGAATCAGAAATATGCCGTTTCCGCCGGAATTTCTCCGGGAACTGGGGGATCGGAGCAGAATTGAAGACATTGTGGCTTCCTATGTGAACTTGCGCAGAAGGGGCAAGAACCTGGTGGGCCTGTGTCCGTTTCACAATGAGAAGACCCCATCGTTTTGCGTGTATCCGGAGAACAATTCGTTTTACTGCTTTGGCTGTAATAAAGGCGGGGATGTCATCACCTTCATCATGGGGGTGGAAAACCTGGATTTCTCCGAGGCGGTGAAATTTTTAGCCCAGCGGGCGGGCATGGCCTTGCCGGAAGAGGGCGGGGACTTAAGTATGTCCCGGCTGCGAACCCGCATTTTGGAAATCAACCGGGAGGCTGGCCGGTTTTTCTTTGGGACCCTTTCCACGCCGGAGGGCAAACCGGGTTTGGACTATTTCCGGGGCCGGGGCCTGGACGGAAAAACCATCCGCCATTTTGGATTGGGATATGCTCCGGACAGTGGTTTCGCACTGGTGAACCATTTGAAAGGCAAAGGGTATACTCAGGAGGAATTGGTCCAGTCGGATATGGTCCGCCGTTCTCAGAAAGGGCATTTGTATGACCGTTACCGGGGCCGGGTCATGTTTCCCATTTTTGATCTGCGGGGAAATGTAGTTGCCTTTGGCGGACGGATTCTGACAGACGAAAAGCCCAAATATATCAATACTTCCGATACGCCGGTGTATCATAAAAGCAGTGGTTTGTTTGCCATGAACTTTGCCAAGGATTCCGGTTCCAGGCAGTTGATACTGGCAGAAGGCTATATGGACGTCATCGCCTTGCACCGGGCGGGATTTACTAACGTCATTGCTTCCTTGGGCACGGCGCTGACAGAAGAGCAAGCCCGTATCATACGCCGCTACGCGGATGAGGCGGTGATTTGCTACGATTCTGACGAGGCGGGGAGAAGGGCTACCCAACGGGCCATTCCCATTTTGAAAAACGCTGGACTGCTGGTGCGGGTGATCACTGTGCCGGGGAATAAGGATCCGGACGAATTTTTCCGTTCCGACCCAAAGGACGGTCCTGCACGGTTTAAACGTCTGCTCCAACAAAGCGGCAACGATACGGAATACCGATTAAGTGTGGTGCGTGAGAAATACGATCTCACCACTCCTGACGGGAAAAAGAGGTATTTGCAGGAAGCGGTCACCCAGGTGCTGGCCTTCCTGCATGACAGCATAGAAATGGACGTGTACGCCGGGAAGCTTTCGGAGGAGACCGGCGTGGAAAAGGAAAGCGTGATGGCTTCCGCCCGGCGGGCCGCTGCCATTCAGGGAAAGCAGCGCAAGCGGGAAGAGCTGAAAGCCCAGCAACAGGTAGTGGCTGCCCGGACAGTGGCCAATCCGGAGAAGAAACAGCATATGCGGGCGGCTTTGGCAGAGGAAGGCGTGATCGCTTACCTGTTCCAACACCAAGATAAGGCCAAAACACTGGAAGAGCGCCTGCCGCCTGAAAAATGCGTGACGCCCTGGGGGCGCAGAGTATACGCCCTTATATTGGGAAAGACTATACAAGGCGAAACCACTCTTTCGGATCTTTCCGGAGAGTTGACGGCGGAGGAGCTTTCGGAGTTGACCCGGGTGCTGGCGGAACGCCGGGAGGTCCCCCCTTCCTGGGAGGACGTGGAAGGATACTGCGGGATCATTCAAGAGGAGGGAAATTTCTACGACCCGGTAAAAATCCGGGAAGCCTCGGAAGATGACCTGAAACAATATTTAGAAGAATTAAAACGTCGGAAATAGGGGAAATCTTACTGGACGCAAGAAAGGAATGGATCACAATATGGCGGCACAACCGGACAAGAGAACAGTCATCAAAGACCTGCTTGAGCTGGGAAAGAGCAAAGGACAGCTGAGCACGAAAGAGATTTTGGACGCTCTGGGGGAACTGGATTTTGACCCGGAGCAGATTGAGAAATTCTACGACACTCTGGAATCCCAGGGCGTAGAGATCGTGGAAGATTTTGACGATATCACCATTGACGATGAAGAACTGGTAAAAGCGGAAGGAATGGATACCCTGGAGCCCGGTATGGGCGCTGACGGCGTTTCCATTGATGACCCGGTAAAGGTCTATTTGAAGGAAATCGGCCGTGTCCCCCTGCTGACGCCGGAAGAGGAGATCGACTTGGCTGTGCGCATCTCCCATGGAGACGAGGCAGCCAAAAAGCGGCTTTCCGAAGCCAACCTGCGGTTGGTGGTCAGCATCGCCAAACGGTATCTGGGCCGTGGCATGCAGTTCTTGGATTTGATCCAGGAAGGTAACCTGGGTCTGATCAAAGCGGTGGAGAAGTTCGACTACACCAAGGGCTTTAAATTCTCCACGTACGCCACATGGTGGATTCGCCAGGCGATCACCAGGGCCATTGCCGACCAGGCTCGTACCATCCGGATCCCGGTGCACATGGTGGAGACCATCAACAAGGTGAAAAAGGTGTCCAGCCAGCTGCTTCACGCCAATGGGCGGGAACCCAGCGCCGAGGAAATCGCAGATGAGCTGGATATGCCTGTGGAGAAGGTTCGGGAAATCATGCGGGTAGCCCAAGAGCCGGTATCCCTGGAAACTCCTATCGGTGAGGAAGAGGACAGCCACTTGGGAGATTTCATTCCCGATGACGACGCTCCCGCCCCGGCGGACGCGGCTTCCCACACCCTGTTAAAAGAAACGCTGGGCAGCGTGCTGGATTCCCTCACTCCTAGAGAGGAAAAAGTGCTGCGGCTGCGGTTTGGTTTGGAAGACGGACGTTCCCGCACCTTGGAAGAGGTGGGCAAGGAATTTAACGTCACCCGTGAGCGTATCCGCCAGATTGAGGCCAAGGCCCTGCGGAAGCTGCGCCACCCCAGCCGCAGCAAGAAGTTGAAGGACTTCCTGGACTAAAGCGGAAAACGGATAGAACCGGGCGGCTTGCCGTCCATAAACAGTGGAGT
This sequence comes from Clostridiales bacterium, assembly GCA_019416395.1. Classification (GTDB taxonomy): domain Bacteria; phylum Bacillota; class Clostridia; order Oscillospirales; family Acutalibacteraceae; genus Acutalibacter. The sequence continues at coordinate 11,664 of DXXH01000059.1, read as the reverse complement.
ATAAGATTCTATGGTAATGACATTGGAGGCGGATTACGCGGTACGGATCGTGGAGTATCTGACTAAAAATCCGGAACGGCGGGATGCCCGCCGTATTTCTGAGGAAACCCAGATTCCCCTGCGCTTCTCCTTGAAGATCTTGCGGGAGTTGGTGGCCGAAGGTTTTGTATGCTCCTTCAAAGGGGCAAAAGGGGGATATACTCTGGCGAAAGCCCCGGAAGAAATCACCTTGCGGCAAGTGATCGAGCTGGTGGAAGGGCCCTATATGCTCAGCCGGTGCCAAAAGGAAGAATACAGCTGTGGGCGGGAACACTGCCGCCTGCACACCATTTATGAAAAGATTTCCCAAGATGTCCGGCGGGAGCTGGACTCATATACCTTCGCGATGATTTGCGCCCAGCCGTCCTGTTGTTGCGGCGAAGAGGAAGAAAAAACATAAAAAAAGGGGCACGGAAGCCATGGCGTTCCGTGCCCTTTCCTGTCATAACTCAGGGGATTTCCGGGAGATTTCCCGGGAAAATAAAAAAACCGCCGAAGAGGCGGAAAACTTTACAAAAGACCCTTGACAAAACTAGGCAGTTGCATTATACTAATATACTGCATCATCATGGGTAGGAGTATCCCTCATACATTTTTGTAAAGTATAGCACAAGGATTCACAAGAATCAAGCGCGTAATGGTAAAAATGTGTTTTTTTGTGGAAAATGCTCTTTCCCAGCAAGTTGGGAGCGGCGGCCGGGGACGGCGGGACCGCGGGCAATTCAAAACTAAAAGGATTGGAGTGGCTGAACCAAATGGTGAATGTGAAACCGGTTCAATTGGGCAAGAATACTCGAATGAGCTTTGGCAAGATCGAGGAAGTCTTGAAGATGCCAAACCTCATTGAGATTCAGAAAAACTCGTACGAGTGGTTCCTGAAGGAGGGGTTGAAAGAGGTTTTCTATGACGTCTCAGGCATTACGGACTTCAACAATAACCTTGTGCTCGATTTTGTGGATTACAAGCTTGACGACAAGCCCAATTACAGCGTGTCCGAATGCAAGGAGCGAGATGCCACTTACGCGGCTGCTCTGCGGGTGACCGCGCGCCTGCTCAACAAGGAGACTGGCGAAATCAAGGAGTCGGAAGTGTTCATGGGAGATTTCCCCCTGATGACTCCCAGCGGGACATTTGTCATCAACGGCGCCGAACGAGTGATCGTTTCCCAGTTGGTACGTTCGCCCGGCGTGTATTTTAAGATGGACTATGACCGCTCCGGCAAAGAGCTGTTTAGTTCCACCATCATTCCCAACCGGGGCGCTTGGTTGGAATATGAAAACGACGTAAACGATGTGTTCTATGTGCGTATCGACAAGAACCGGAAGATCCCCATCACGGTGTTTATCCGCTGCCTGGGGCTGGGCACCGACCAGGAGATTCTGGATTTCTTTGGCGATGACGATAGGATGCGCGCCACCATCGAGAAAGATACCTGTAAAACCATGGAAGAGGCGCTGTTTGAGATTTACCGCAAACTGCGTCCCAGCGAGCCCCCCACCATTGAGAGTGCCCAGGCACATATCAACGGTCTGTTCTTTGACCCCCGCCGGTATGATCTGTCCCGTGTGGGCCGTTACAAGTACAATAAGAAGCTGCGTCTGGAAGGCCGTCTGGTAGGACAGGTCCTGGCTCAGCCTGTGGCCAACCCCTCTACCGGCGAACTGATGGCGGACGCTGGCGAGACTGTTACCAAAGAGCTTGCCGACGCCATGGACGATGCCGGCGTTATGGTAGCGGTAGTCACTTTGAACGACAAAGAAGTGAAGATCCTCTCCAACGGCATGGTGGATATCCAGAAGTATGTGAACTTCGACGCCAAAGCCGAGTGCGGGATCAATGAGCGTGTGTGTTACCGTGTGCTTTCCGAGATTCTGGATTCCGTCCAGAGCGAGGACGAGCTGAAAGAAGCTCTGCGGGCCCGCCATGCCGATCTGATCCCCAACCACATCACGGTGGACGATATTTTCGCTTCCATCAACTATATGAACTGCCTGGCTGTAGGCCTTGGCGTCACCGACGACATCGACCACTTGGGCAACCGGCGTATCCGTTCCGTGGGCGAGCTGCTGCAAAACCAATTCCGGATTGGCTTCTCCCGTTTGGAGCGCGTGATCCGGGAGCGTATGACTTTGCAGGCGCAGGATCTGGAAACTCTGACTCCCCACAGTTTGATCAATATCCGTCCTGTTGTGGCGGCCATCAAAGAGTTCTTTGGCTCTTCGCCCTTGTCCCAGTTCATGGATCAGACCAACCCCCTGTCCGAGTTGACTCATAAGCGGCGTCTTTCCGCCCTGGGTCCTGGCGGTTTGTCCCGTGACCGGGCCAGTTTCGAGGTTCGTGACGTGCACTACACCCATTATGGCCGTATGTGCCCCATTGAGACTCCTGAAGGTCCCAACATCGGTTTGATCTCCTACTTGGCCACCTTTGCCCGGATCAACGAGTACGGCTTTATTGAGGCCCCTTACCGGAAGGTGGATAAGGAAACGGGCCGTGTCACTAAGGAAGTGGTCTACATGACCGCCGACATGGAAGACGAATTCATTGTGGCCCAGGCCAACGAGCCTTTGGACGAGGAAGGCCATTTTATCCACAGCAAAGTGGTTGGACGTCACCGCGACGAGTTCGTGGAAGTTCCCGCTTCCCGTGCCGATTATATGGATATCAGTCCCCGTATGGTGGTATCCGTGGCTACAGCCATGATTCCCTTCCTGGAAAACGACGACGCCAACCGGGCTCTGATGGGTTCCAACATGCAGAAGCAGGCTGTGCCGCTGCTGCGTACGGAAAGCCCCATTGTGGGTACTGGTATGGAATATAAGGCCGGTGTGGACTCCGGCGTGTGCGTGCTGGCCAAGCGGGCCGGCGTGGTAAAGTCTGTCAGCGCCAATTTGGTGCGTGTTACCGCGGATAACGGCGACATTGACGACTACCAGATCATCAAATTCATGCGCTCCAACCAGAGCACCTGCATCAACCAAGTGCCGGTGGTTTCCGTTGGGGAACGTGTGGAAGAAGGCGATGTTATCGCCGATGGTCCCGCCATTAAAAACGGCGAAATCAGCCTGGGTAAGAACGCCCTGATCGGCTTTATGACCTGGGAAGGTTACAACTACGAGGATGCCGTTCTTCTAAACGAAAAGATTGTGCGCAACGATGTGTACACTTCCATTCACATCGAGGAATATGAGATCGAAGCCCGTGACACCAAGCTGGGGCCTGAGGAAATCACCCGGGATATCCCCAATGTGAACGAAGAGCTTCTGAAGGATTTGGACGACCGGGGCATTATCCGCGTGGGCGCCGATGTCCGTGCCGGTGATATTCTTGTGGGTAAAGTTACCCCCAAGGGCGAGACAGATCTCACCGCGGAAGAGCGTCTGCTCCGGGCTATCTTTGGCGAGAAGGCCCGGGAAGTCCGTGACACTTCTCTGAAGGTGCCCCACGGCGAGTATGGCGTGGTGGTGGACGTAAAGGTGTTCACCAGAGAGAACAGCCACGACGAGCTTTCTCCCGGCGTGAATAAGGTGGTTCGCTGCTATATCGCCCAGAAGCGTAAGATTTCTGTGGGCGACAAGATGGCTGGCCGTCACGGTAACAAGGGTGTTGTGTCCCGGATTCTGCCGGAAGAGGAGATGCCCTTCCTGCCTGATGGCACTCCCTTGGACATTGTGCTGAACCCCCTGGGCGTGCCTTCCCGTATGAATATCGGACAGGTGCTGGAAGTCCATTTGGGCATGGCAGCCAAGTCCCTGGGTTGGAAGATCATGACGCCCGTGTTCGACGGCGCTCACGAAGCGGATATCCGGGAGTGCTTCCGTATGGCAGGACTCAACGAGGACGGTAAGTTCTGGTTGCGCGACGGCCGTACCGGCGAGTATTTTGACAACCCGGTTACCGTGGGCTATATGTACTACTTGAAGTTGCACCATCTGGTTGACGATAAGATTCATGCCCGGTCCACTGGTCCCTACTCCTTGGTTACTCAGCAGCCTTTGGGCGGCAAGGCTCAGTTTGGCGGCCAGCGTTTCGGCGAAATGGAAGTTTGGGCCCTGGAAGCTTACGGCGCGGCGTACACCTTGCAGGAAATCCTCACGGTCAAGTCCGACGACGTGGTGGGCCGTGTGAAGACCTATGAGGCCATTGTCAAGGGCCAGAATATTCCCAAGCCCGGTATCCCCGAGTCCTTCAAGGTGCTGATCAAGGAACTGCAGTCCTTGGGTCTGGACGTGAAGGTGTTGGATAAGGACAATCAGGAAATCGACCTGAAACAGAACTTTGACGACGATGATGATATGGGCTTCCGCCATGAGGACGGCGTGTTTGACGAACAGAATGTGGCTGACGATCTGGACGGCTATTCCGTGGAAGACGCTGATGGGGATCCGCTGCTGGAAGAGGAAGACAGCTACACCAACGATGACTTTGACTTTGACAGCGGTGACGACGACGATTTGCTATAAGAAGGGAGAAACACAGTTATGGAATTTAACACCTTTGAATCGATCAAAATCGGCCTGGCTTCTCCCGACCAGATCCGCGAGTGGTCCCATGGCGAGGTAAAAAAGCCGGAGACCATCAACTACCGTACCTTGAAGCCCGAGCGGGACGGCTTGTTCTGTGAGCGTATTTTCGGGCCTACCAAGGACTGGGAATGCCATTGCGGCAAGTACAAGCGGATCCGTTATAAGGGAAAGATTTGCGACCGCTGCGGTGTAGAGGTTACCCGGAGCAAGGTGCGCCGGGAACGTATGGGCCACATCGAGCTGGCAGCTCCCGTGTCCCACATCTGGTATTTTAAGGGGATTCCTTCCCGTATGGGCTTGATTCTGGACCTGTCTCCCCGTGTGTTGGAGCGGGTGCTGTACTTCTCCATGTATATTGTCACCAATCCCGGCAATGTGCGTGAGCTTTCCAAAATGCAGACCCTTACGGAAAAAGAATACCGTGATCTGCGGGAAAAATATGAAGACGATTTCGAAGCTGGCATGGGCGCAGAGGCCATTAAAAAGCTGCTGGAAGAAATCGACGTGGAAAAGACCAGCCAGGAGTTGAAGGAAGAGCTGGAGACAGCTTCCGGCCAGAAGCGTGTCCGGATCCTGAAGCGACTGGAAGTGGTGGAAGCGTTCCGGGTTTCCGGAAACCGTCCGGAGTGGATGATTCTGGACGCGGTTCCGGTTTGCCCTCCGGATATCCGCCCCATGGTTCAGCTGGACGGCGGCCGGTTCGCCACCAGTGACTTGAACGATTTGTACCGCCGCGTGATCAACCGGAACAACCGGTTGAAGCGGCTGCTGGAGCTTGGCGCTCCCGATATCATTGTCCGCAACGAGAAGCGTATGCTTCAGGAAGCAGTGGACGCTTTGATCGACAACGGCCGCCGTGGCCGTCCCGTTACCGGACCCAACAACCGTCCTTTGAAGTCCTTGTCCGACATGCTCAAGGGCAAGCAGGGCCGGTTCCGTCAGAACCTGTTGGGCAAACGTGTGGACTATTCCGGCCGTTCCGTTATCGTGGTAGGCCCTGAGCTGAAAATGTACCAGTGCGGTCTGCCCAAGGAAATGGCTTTGGAGCTGTTCAAGCCCTTTGTGATGAAGCGTTTGGTGGAAACCGGCGCTGTGGGCAATATCAAGGCTGCCCGGAAGTCTGTGGAGCGTGCCAAGCCTGAGGTGTGGGACGCTTTGGAAGTGGTGATCAAGAACCACCCGGTGCTTTTGAACCGCGCTCCTACGCTGCACCGTTTGGGTATCCAGGCTTTTGAGCCTGTGCTGGTGGAAGGCCGTGCTTTGAAACTGCATCCCCTGGTGTGTACCGCCTATAACGCTGACTTTGACGGTGACCAGATGGCTGTGCACGTACCCCTGTCCGCGGAAGCACAGGCGGAAGCCCGTTTCCTGATGCTGGCTGCCAACAACTTGCTGAAGCCTTCCGACGGCCGTCCTGTTACGGTTCCCACGCAGGACATGGTGCTGGGTTCCTACTATCTGACCCTGGATAAAGACGGGGAGATTGGCGAGGGCAAGGTGTTCCGCAATATGGACGAAGCCATGATGGCTTATGATGCCAAGGCCATTTCCTTGCACGCCAAGATCAAGGTCCGCCGTACAGTGGATTTCAACGGCACACCGGTTACCGGTTTGGTGGAAACCACCATGGGCCGTATGATCTTCAACCGTCCCATTCCCCAGGATCTGGGCTATGTGAACCGGAGCACTCCGGAAGACGCTTTGAAATTTGAAATCGATTTCCTGGTGGGCAAAAAGCAGCTGGGCAATATTATTGACCGCTGCATCAAGGTCCACGGCACCGAGCACACTGCCGAAGTGCTGGATAACATCAAGGCTCAGGGCTATAAATACTCCACCATCAGCGGCATTACTGTGGCTGTTTGTGACGCCACGATCCCGAAAGAGAAGGCGGATATGCTGAAAGCCGCCGACGCCGAGGTAGATGAGATCCGCGCTGAGTACAATGAAGGCTTCCTCTCTGAGAGCGAACGTTATCAGGCCGTTCTGAAGGTCTGGGACAAGTGTACCCGCGACGTGGCTGCCGCCCTGCAAAGAGGTTTGGATCGTTACAACCCCATCTTCATGATGGCTGACTCCGGCGCTCGTGGTAGTATCAGTAACTTGAACCAGTTGGCCGGTATGCGCGGCAACATTTCCAATACCTCTGGTAAGACCATCGAAATTCCTATCCGAGCCAACTACCGTGAAGGCTTGACGATTCTGGAATACTTCATTTCCTCTCGTGGCGCCCGTAAGGGCTTGGCCGATACCGCTCTGCGTACTGCTGACTCCGGTTACTTGACCCGCCGTCTGGTGGACGTTTCCCAGGAAGTCATTATTCTGGAAGACGATTGCGGTACCAAGGAAGGCTTGGAAGTCTTTGAGATCACCGCTGGTCCCGAGTCCATTGAGCCTTTGAAGGAGCGTTTGGTTGGTCGTTTCCTGTTGGAGGACTTCTGCGATGAAAACGGCAATGTGCTGGTTTCCAAGGATAAGCTTATGGACGACGCTGACGCAGATCTGATTGTCAGCCATGGTGTAGAGCGGATTAAGATCCGTTCCGTTTTGAACTGCCGGGCCAAGAACGGCGTGTGCCGCAAGTGCTATGGTGCTTCTCTGGCCAACGGCAAGCCTGTTACTGTGGGCGAAGCTGTTGGTATTATCGCAGCCCAGTCCATTGGCGAGCCTGGTACACAGCTGACCATGCGTACCTTCCATACTGGCGGTGTGGCCAGTGCAGACGATATTACCCAGGGTCTTCCCCGTGTGGAAGAACTGTTCGAAGGCCGCAAGCCCAAGCACGTGGCCATAATCAACGAAATCGACGGCAAGGTCACCTTCCAGGAGATCAAGAAGAACCGCCATGTGGTGGTCACCAACGACGAGACCGGCGATTCCCGTTCTTACCTGATTCCCTTCGGCAGCCGTTTGACTGTAAAAGAAGGCGAGTATATCAAGCGGGGCAAGCGCATTACCGAAGGTTCTGTCAATCCCCATGACGTGCTGGCGATCAGCGGCACCCAGGAAGTTCAGGATTATCTGATCCAGGAAGTGCAGCGCGTGTACCGTATGCAGGGCGTGGATATCAACGACAAGCATATTGAAATCATTGTGCGGCAGATGCTGCGCAAGGTACGCATCGACGATGCAGGGGATACGGGCCTGTTGGTCAGTTCCCTGGCGGATAAGAATGAGGTGCTCCAGGCCAACGAGGCGATCCGTGAGCGGATTGCCAACGGGGAAACAGAGCTTCGGGAAGCCACTTACACACCCATTCTGCTGGGTATTACCAAGGCTTCCTTGGCAACCGATTCCTTCCTGTCCGCCGCGTCCTTCCAGGAGACCACTCGCGTCTTGACCGATGCTGCTATCAAGGGTAAGGTGGATAACCTGATCGGCTTGAAGGAGAACGTTATCATCGGTAAGCTGGTTCCTGCCGGTACAGGCATGAAGTGCTACAGCGATGTGGAAATCGAATCCGTAAACGGTCCGGAAGACGATGGCCCCAAGGATCCTCAGGAGGATAAAGAGCCTCAGGACGAGGAGCAGCTTTTCGCAGACGATCTGGAGAACGATGACGATTTCCAGGACGAAGACTTCTCTGACGGTGACGATGGGGAAGAGGACGAGGACGACGCCCTGGAGCAGACAGGGGCTTGAGCTGTTGCAAGCAAGGTGAAAATCCCGAAATAGAGGGAAATCCCTTGACAAATCCGAAAACCAAGTGCTATAATAAGAAACTGAGCGGTTTTCGGGTAGATTCTGCCCGTTTCTTCCAAACAAACTGGGAGAACAGGCAAGATTTCTAGTAAAAATGGGAAACCGCGCTCCGGCAAAATTGCCGGGGCGCTTCCTGTTTTCGGAAGATCGCCGGAATCAGTGCCGGGAAAACGGCACAGAAAAAATTTTGTAAGGAGGTGCAATATGCCAACCTTTAATCAGCTGATCCACAACGGCCGTTCCGTTGCGGAAAAGAAGAGCAAAGCGCCTGCCCTGCTCAAGGGCTGGAACTCCAAGAAGAGAACCGCCATTGACCAGGATTCCCCCCAGAAGCGCGGTGTGTGCACGACCGTAAAGACCCAGACCCCCAAGAAGCCTAACTCTGCTCTGCGGAAAATCGCCAGAGTCCGGCTGTCCAACGGGATCGAAGTCACGGCCTATATCCCCGGCGTGGGACACAACCTGCAGGAGCACAGCGTGGTGATGATCCGTGGCGGCCGTGTGCGTGACCTGCCCGGCGTGCGGTATCACATCATTCGCGGCACTCTGGATGCTCAGGGCGTTGCCAAGCGTATGCAGGGCCGTTCCAAGTACGGCGCCAAGCGGCCGAAGGCCGGTGCTAAGAAGTAAGCTTAACCGCTTATTTCCATTCGCTCAATCGCAGAATTCGTATGGCTGACCGCGGTCGCGCGGTATTGTTGGCATATTACCTTGTTCCCCATGGGACCGTAATTTGCCCAAATTGGCCAGCGGGAGTTTTGTGCTTTCGAGTACCGATGATATCATTTTATGAAGGAGGGAAGATCATGCCAAGAAGAGGCAATGTGGCAAAGCGTGACGTTTTGCCCGATCCTATGTATAATTCCAAGCTCGTCACCCGTCTGATCAACAGCGTGATGCTGGACGGCAAGAAGGGCGTTGCTCAGAAGATCGTGTACGGTGCGTTTGAAATCGTGCAGGAGAAGACCGGCAAGGAGCCCTTGGAGGTGTTCGAGCAGGCTATGGAAAATGTGATGCCCAGCCTGGAGGTTAAGGCACGCCGTGTAGGCGGCTCCACCTATCAGGTGCCCATGGAAGTCCGTCCCGAGCGGCGGCAGACTCTGGGCCTGCGCTGGCTCACTTCTTATTCCAGAAACCGTTCCGAGCGTACCATGAAGGAAAGACTGGCCGGCGAGATCCTCGACGCTGTCAACGGCGCTGGTGGCGCCGCGAAGAAGCGTGAAGATACACACAAGATGGCCGAGGCGAACAGAGCCTTCGCACATTACAGATGGTAAGGTATTGTTAAGGAGGATTTTATGGCCAGGCAGGTACCACTCGAATTAACCAGAAACATCGGTATCATGGCTCACATCGATGCCGGTAAAACCACTACTACAGAGCGTATCCTGTATTATACAGGCGTTAACTACAAGATCGGCGAAGTGCATGAAGGCGCTGCCACCATGGACTGGATGGTTCAGGAGCAGGAGCGCGGTATCACCATCACTTCTGCCGCTACCACATGCTTCTGGCCCGATCACAACGGCAAGTTGAACCGTATCAACATCATTGACACTCCCGGACACGTGGACTTCACCGTGGAAGTGGAGCGCTCTCTGCGCGTGTTGGACGGCTCCGTGACTGTGTTCTGCGCCAAAGGCGGCGTGGAGCCCCAGTCTGAGACTGTGTGGCGTCAGGCGGAGGAATATAAGGTTCCCCGTATGGCTTATGTGAATAAGATGGACATCATGGGCGCCGATTTCTATCGCGTTGTTCAGATGATGAAGGACCGTCTCAAGTGTAATGCAGTTCCGATCCAGCTGCCCATTGGCAGTGAGGACACCTTCAAGGGTATCGTGGACCTGGTGGAAATGAAAGCCTATGTCTATTATGATGACTTGGGCAAAGATATCCGCTGCGAAGAGATCCCCGAGGATATGAAGGAACTGGCCGAGAAGTATCACACTGAGATGATCGAACACATCGCCGAGTTGGACGATAATCTGATGGACAAGTACCTCTCCGGTGAGGAACTGACCATTCATGAGATTAAGGACTGCATTCGCAAGTCCACCATCGCCAACCACATGGTTCCCGTGTGCTGCGGTACTTCTTATAAAAACAAGGGCGTGCAGAAGCTTCTGGACGCTATCGTGGATTATATGCCCGCTCCCACCGACGTTCCCCCCATCAAGGGTACCAACCCCGAGACTGGTGAGGAAGAGGTGCGTCATTCTTCCGACGAAGAGCCTTTTTCCGCTCTGGCGTTCAAGATCGCCACGGACCCCTTTGTGGGTAAGTTGTGCTTCTTCCGTGTGTATTCCGGTACCATCGAGGCCGGCGCCACGGTGTACAACTCTGTGAAGGACAACAACGAGCGTTTGGGCCGTATTGTGCAGATGCACGCGAACGACCGGAAGGATATTGACCGTGTTTACGCTGGTGATATTGCCGCTGCTGTGGGTTTGAAGAACACCACTACTGGTGATACACTGTGCGACGAAAAGCACCCCATTATCCTGGAATCCATGGAGTTTCCGGATCCTGTTATCCGTGTGGCTATTGAGCCCAAGACCAAGGCAGGCCAGGAGAAGATGGGTATCGCTCTTGCCAAGCTGGCAGAAGAAGACCCCACCTTCAAGGCTTATACCGACGAGGAAACGGGCCAGACCATCATCGCCGGCATGGGCGAGCTCCACTTGGAAATCATTGTGGACCGTCTGATGCGCGAGTTCAAGGTGGAAGCCAACGTTGGTAAGCCCCAGGTTGCCTATAAGGAAACCATTCGGAAGAATGCAGACGTGGATACCAAGTATGCCCGTCAGTCCGGTGGTAAAGGTCAGTACGGTCACGTTAAGATCCGTGTTGAGCCCAATCCTGGCAAGGGTTACGAGTTTGTCAACGCTGTTGTTGGCGGCGCTATTCCCAAGGAATATATCCCCGCTGTTGATCAAGGTATCCAGGGCGCTATGCTGTCCGGTGTCTTGGCGGGCTACAATGTTGTTGACGTAAAAGTTACCTTGTACGATGGTTCTTATCATGAAGTTGACTCCTCTGAAATGGCATTTAAGATCGCTGGTTCTATGGCCTTCAAAGAGGCTATGCGCAAGGCAGATCCTGTGCTGATGGAGCCTATCATGAAGGTGACTGTTATCACTCCCGAGGAGTACATGGGCGACGTTATCGGCGACCTGAACTCCCGCCGCGGCATGATCCTGGGCATGGACGCTATTCCTGGCGCCCAGCAGGTCAACGCCGAGGTGCCCCTGTCTGAAATGTTTGGTTATGCTACCGATATGCGTTCCAAGACTCAGGGCCGTGGCCAGTATACCATGGAGCCTGCTCACTACGCTGAGGTGCCCAAGAACATTTCTGAGAAGATCATCTCTGAGCGGGGCAAAAAGTCTGAATAAGT
>DXXH01000058.1:14737-16633 GCA_019416395.1 Clostridiales bacterium | reverse complement strand
ATATGCTTTACCCGAAGCTGGGTGAAAAAGCACGGAACAATGGTCATGTGGTATATAGCTTGGATTTTGAGGTTACGCCACACATGCTTCGTCATACCTACATCACAAATTTGATTCACGCTTCCGTAGACCCGAAAACAGTTCAATACTTGGCGGGCCATGAGAGCAGTAAGATCACGATGGACATTTATGCAAAGGTAAAGTACAACAAGCCGGAGCAACTGGCAGGGGTTTTAAGCGGGGCCTTTGCCGAATGGGATGGCGGTGAATACGAAGCGGCACAATCATAATCAGACAGAAAACGCACAAAGGGCGGGGAGTGTTCCCCGTCCTTTGCGTTTTCCAGAATCGCACCTTTGATAGAGCCATGGTTTTTCAGTATAAAGAAGGTATCGGCGCTGAAATACATATTAAATAGAAAGGAACTGAAATCATGGCGAAAAAACAAGAAAATGTTCCCCGGTATGGCACTACCATGCGGAGGGGTATTCAATATTACAGGACTCGGATCACCGATGCCGATGGAAAGAGAGTGGACTTGTATGCTGAAACCTGCGAGGAACTCCAGCTAAAGGAGATGGAGGCCCGACGCCAGGTAGAGGAGGCGGTTTTCCGCAGAAAACATCCAACGGTGGCAGAGTATTGCGAGAAGTGGTTGCTCATGCAGTCGGCAAAGGTATCTTCCGGCACGTTGAGAGGATATACCCAGACCATGAACAACTATATTGTCAAACCTTTAGGCGATATGTATCTTGAGGATGTGACTGCAGACGATATTCGGCTTGCGATGATTCCATTGGCTTCAAAATCTGCTGGATTGTATAGTAAGGTAAATATGCTCCTGAAATGTGTCTTTTATTCGGCAGAGCGAAGCCAGTTACTTGAATATAATCCCTGTGAGGGACTCTCGGCCAAAGGGGGAAAACCGGGGAAAAAGATAAATGCCTTGACGGATGAGCAAGTGAAGCTGCTTTTAGATACTGTCCGAGGACTTCCACCCTATACCTTTATAATGATCGCTTTATATTCCGGTCTGCGGCGCGAAGAAATTTTGGGACTGCAATGGGACTGCGTATTTCTGGATGTTCCTACGCCGTACATCTCTGTACGGAGAGCATGGCGCTCAGAAAATAACAGGCCGGTGATTTCCACAACGCTGAAAACGAAGGCGGCCCGGAGAGATATTCCGATCCCAAAGTGTTTGACAGACTGCCTGCGGGAAGTGAAAGAGAAAACCGAATCGGAATATGTGGTTGCTGACAGAAATGGAAATCCTCTTTCATCTTCGCAGTTTCAGCGGGTATGGAAATATGTAACCGTTCGCTCTACGAAACCCCATAACTATTATAAGTATGTAAATGGCCAGTGCGTGAAGTGTACGGTAACGCCTACCCCTGGCAGTCATCAGAAAAATAACCCGAAGTTAGTGTATGCCATTGACTTTGATGTAACCCCACATCAACTTCGTCACACCTATATTACTAACCTGCTGTATGCAGGCATTGACCCAAAAACTGTTCAATATCTTGCCGGGCATGAAAACAGTAAGACGACTATGGACATTTACGCGCAGGTGAAGTATAATAAACCGGAGGAACTTCTGAGTGTTGTAAATGCTGCATTTGCTCCATCTGTTGGTGCCTAAAATGCCCCCATTTTTATGATTAAATACTGGGGCAACATTTGAGGGCAGAGGCCAAAAAGCCCATAAAATCAAGGAAAACAGGCGCTAAACTGTACGCCAGTACGGCTTGAAGGCAGCCCGTCGGGCTCGCCAGTTCTCCAAGCGCTGAGTTTCACCGCTGGAACGTACTTTGTCCGATTGGAAAAGTCTCCCGTATGGGGGACTTTTTTTGTTGTGGGTGAGCTGCCGGCCGTTTTTACGCTGGCAGAGAA
>DXXH01000058.1:0-14727 GCA_019416395.1 Clostridiales bacterium | reverse complement strand
GGACTGAACAGGGCTTTCTATACATATTCCAGCAGGACAAACTCAAGTGGAGGGTCAGTGGCGGGGGTTTTTCTGCACCAGATTGACCGCTTCCCCTAAGGCAGCCAGCACATCGGCGCGGAACTGGGCTTCATAGCTGCTGAGCTCCACCATGATGCGGCCGGCTTCTGTGCGGACGTAACGGGGCGGCAGGTGGTTCAAGGCGTAGGCTACTACATCCGCTTTGCACAGGTCGCAGGTGCAGCCGCCGCCCTTGGCCATGGAGTCATCTACATACCGCAGCACCACGTCTTCCATCAGGTTGTGGTACAAGGGTTTTTTCTCTTCCATTGCAATCCCTCCAGGTAAATCTTTGAAACGTGTGAACGCAATTCCTCTTTTTAAAATATCGGCGGAAAAGGGTGGAATAATAAGGGTATATTGGGAAGAAACACCATTGTGTAGATTCCATTTGTGGGTTTTCCTGGGAGGCTTTTGCGGTATTTCCCCCACTGAACAGGCATTTTTCCGGAAAAATAGGGAGCCGATAGCTTTTTTTCAAAAAATTTTTTTGGGGCTCTGGCCCTGGATTTCTGCATGAACATGAAAAAAATAGAACGTGTGTTCGAAAAAGGGACGCAACTGGTCAAAAATCCGCCATTTGCGACAAAAGAACTGGAAAAAAACCCGCTGTTTCGGCGTTTTTATAGGAGAAAAATTCTGTCTGGGATTTTTAGATTTATACATGAGGTTGACGGAAAATCCAAGAAATCCGGGAAAATTACCCAGGGAAAATGAATGATTATTCGAAATATTTTCATTTTTCCGGGGTTGAGCGCAAGTTGGCGGGCTGGTTTTGATACATTTTGCACAGGGGGTTGTTTCCATAATTTGAGGAAAAACCGGGAAAAACCGAAAAAAACCCCTTCTACAACAGATTATGTTAAGGAATGAACCATTCAGATTTAGCAAAAGTGCACAAAACTGACCGGCAAAAAATTTTGACACCTCGTGGATTTTTTACTATACTAACCTCTGGATACCGTCCAAAAGGACGGCGAAAGGAGCATCGATATGCACGGCAGACATATGAAGAAGGCGCCCAAGCTTTTCGTGATCCGGGGAGTGGCAGCGCTGATCCTTGTCCTGGCGCTCAGTGTATGTTCGTTTGCCACAGTGATGGCTAACACAGTTTCCGCCAACGTGATCGACGGGGACGAATCCTATACCTTTAATATGAACAGCACGGATTTGGACCAGATCCTGGCCCAGGCCGAAGACATGGGCCTGAAGCCCCTGGGCCCGCTGGACGTGGCGGAGCGGGTGGAGAACACCACCACCGTGGTGGTCCGCCGGGGCGTCAACCTGACGGTTGAGGAAGCAGGCCAGACAAAAAGCGGCCTGGTGGCTTACCAGGGTGACACCGTGGAGCAGGCGCTGCTGGAAAACAGCATTGTGCTGAAAGAGGACGACGAAGTGAGTCCCAGCCGGGACACCGTGATCGACAACGACACCTGGGTAGAGATCAGCCGTTCCTGCCAGGTGGTGGTCATTGCCGACGGGAAGACCAAGACGGTGACCTGCACCGGCGGCACTGTGGCGGACGCCTTGGAGAAGGCCAAAGTCACTGTTGGGGAAGAGGATTCCCTGAACTATGAGCTGGACAAGCCCTTGTTTGACAAGATGCACATTCGGGTGACCCGGATGATGAAGATCCAGATCACCGCCGATGGCAAGACCAAGGAGTATGAGACTTCCGCCCAGACAGTGGAAGCGGCGCTGGAGAAATGCGGCGTGAAGCTGGGCGAGGACGACCGGGTGGAACCGGAGCGGACCGCCAAGATCCAGGACGGGACCAAGATCACCGTACAGCGTGTAGAGATCAAGGAAGCGGTGGAGACGGAAGAAGTCCCCTACGAGACGGAGTACAAGGACACCGATTCCCTTTATGAAGGCGAGACCCAGGTGGAAACCGCCGGGGTAGCCGGTGAGAAGGAGATCACCTACAAGGTGACCTACGTGGAAGGCAAAGAGGAAAGCCGGGAAAAGGCTTCCGAAAAAGTGACGGTGGAGCCGGTGAATGAAGTGATTCTCCGGGGCACCGCGGTGAAGCAGGAATCCACCCCCAGCGTGGACGTGAGCGGGGGCAACGGCACCGGGAATTCCGCCGGGACCTTTGTGGACATGTACGGGAACACCGTTTCTTACAGCTCTGTGCTGACCGGCACCTGCACCGCCTATTCTGTACCGGGAGGCACCACCTCTCTGGGCTGGGATGCAGTGTACGGCGTGGTGGCGGTAGACCCCAACATCATTCCCTATGGAACCAAGCTGTACATCACCTCTCCTGACGGAAGCGTGGTTTACGGATACGGCGTGGCCGGGGATACCGGCGGGGCGTGCATGGCCGGGGACATTATCGCGGACCTGTGCTACAACACCGTTGAGGAATGCAGCATCATCGGCCGCAGGACCATGAACGTGTATATCCTCTCTTAAAAAAAGCAAAAAACAGGGAAGGGCTTAGGCCCTTCCTTTTTTTGTGCGGTTCTTTTGTGTGGAATGGGTAGGAATGGGGGGAGAGGCGTAAAACTCTTGTAATTTACGCTGGGATTCGCTATAATGGAACGAAAGATTCCGTCCAGGCGGAGAAAGGAGAGTGGCCCGTGGATTTTTTGTACGGTGGAGTGATGGCGATCGCCGGCCTGGTCTTGCTGTTTTCCCTGTCCAAGGAAAACAAGATCTTCTATGTGGCCGGCGCCTATTTTTTGGTGCTGGGTGGCTGGTGGATCGCCAATGGCCTGACGCCGGACTTGGACTTGTTCGCCGGGGTATGGGGGATCGTGTTCAAGTGCCTGACCGCAGCGGTGCTGGTGGTGTTGGTGATCGTGTTTGCCAAAGAGTACCGGAAAAAGGGAAAGGACGCCGGCTCCAAGAACCCGCCGGGGGACGGCGGAAAAGCCTGACAAACGGAGAAGCTTGAGAAAAGCTGTGGGTAGTTGAGAAAAACCGGCAACGCCGGGAGGGGAAAGAGGCATCATACAATATGGAAGCGCTGCTTACCATTGTCAGTAAGGTTGGGGTCATACTGGTTTTGATCCTGGTGGGATACGCGGTCACAAAAAAGGGAATGCTCACGGACCGGGGCACTTCGGAGATCAATACCCTGCTGCTGCAAATCGTCACACCCTGTTTGATCGTCAATTCGTTTCTCACCTCGGAAGACACCCTTTCGGCATGGGAACTGCTGTTGTCGGTGATCACGTCCGCTCTGGCCCTTGTGGTAAGTATTGGCCTGAGCCTGTTCTTTTTCCGGAAAGAGCCTGACGGCCGGAAAAAAGTTCTGCGTTTCGCGGCGGCGTTCAGCAACTCGGGCTTTATGGGGCTTCCCCTGGTGGAAGGGATCGTGGGCAGCAAAGGCGTGATGTACGGTTCCTTCTTTATTGTGGTATTCAACCTGTTCTGCTGGACCTACGGGTTCCGCATGATGAGCGGCGGCCAGAAGATGAGCTGGAAAGTGCTGCTCCTCAATCCGGGGATCATCGGGCTGATCTTCGGCTTGCCCATCTATTTCCTGGATCTGCACTTGCCCACGGTGATCTCCGAGCCGGTAGGGTTCTTGGCGGGGCTGAACACGCCCCTGGCCATGGTGATTATCGGCAGCTATGTGGCCAAAGTGGATTTGCACTCCTTTGTGTCCGACCCGGCGGTGTACAAGTCGGCGTTTTTGCGGCTGGTGGCAGCGCCGCTGGTGTTTTTGCTGTGCCTGGTGGTGATCCGCCCGGAGCCCAACCTGTTTATCACCAGCATGATCCAGGCCAGCTGTCCGGTGGCGGCCAATACGGTGTTGTTTGCCGTGCAGTACAACTGCGATTCCCCGTTGGCGTCCAAAACCGTGGCGGTGAGCACGGTGCTTTCCGTGATCACCATACCGCTGCTGACCATTTTGAGCCAGGCTGTTTGCCAGATGCTCTAATGCTCTCCCACAAGAGCGGGGAAGAAATTCCTTCCCCGGTTTCAAAGATCTTCAAGGAAGCCCCTAGGGGCTTTTTTCTTTTCCCGGGAAAAGGGGAAAGGTCTTCTGGAAAACTTGTTTCCCGTTGAAAAACCTGGAAAAATCGTGTACAATAAACAGGAATATAGTTCCAGAAAGGAAGGGATCGCAATGGCCTATATCGCGCCCTCGCTCCTGGCGGCGGATTTTTCCGCGTTAGGGGCGGAAGTGGAAAGAGTCAAAGACGCGGAAATCCTGCATATTGACATCATGGACGGCATTTTTGTACCCAATCTGAGCATGGGTCCCCAGATCGTGGAAGCGCTGCGGGGGAAGACCAACCAGATTTTCGACGTGCATCTCATGCTGCTCCATCCGCTCTCTTATATAAAGGTATTCCGGAAAGCGGGAGCGGACTGGATCACCTTTCATATAGAAAGCGGAGACGATCCGGAGAAGGTGCTGACAGCCATCGAGGAAAGCGGCGCCAAGCCGGGGATCGCTCTGCGTCCCGGCACGCCGGTGGAAGAGCTTTACCCTTACGGGAACCGGCTGCACAGCGTGACGGTGATGACGGTGGAACCGGGATTTGGCGGACAGACTCTGCAAGCGGGGCCATTGGAAAAGATCCGGGAGTTGAAGCGGCGCTTCCCCAATATCCTGGTGGAAGTGGACGGCGGCGTGAATTTCCAAACATCGGCACAGTGCCGGGACGCGGGCGCCGATGTGCTGGTGGCCGGAACAGCGGTGTTCAAAGCGGAGCGTCCGGCGGAAGCCATGGTGATGCTCATAGGGGACAGCGTGTAAGAACCTTTTGGCGGGAAACACCAGAAGCAAGCCATCGCCATAGAATGGGATAAAACCATTGAAGCGAGGTGCTGCTTTTGCGATTGAAACGGCCGGCGCAGCCCCTTGTTTTCCGATTTGCGGGAGCAGGTCCCCTGTGCGGCGCCGCAGCGGCGTTGTATGGAGACTTTCCGGGATTGGGATCGAGCCTGTGCGTTTACCGTGGGGCGTACTATTTAAAGATCAGGGCCAGGCTGAGGCAGCGGCCCGGGGTACGGCGAACCGCGGGAGTCTATGGAACGTACCTGGGGGCCAGCCCTGTGTTATACGCCTACTATGAAGAACACGGCCGGTGCTTATCCACCAACGCGGTGGAAGAATTAGGCGGTGCTTTATGGGGCAGATGACCCGGAAAAGCTCTGGGAAAAGATCCCGGGGCTTTTTTTTCAGAGGGAAAGGGACAAGCCGGAAATGTGTAAGGCTATTTAGCTTTACAGAAAGGATGCCCAAAAAAAGGGCAAAGAAGGCAAAAAGCGGTCATTTCGATTTAGATGTGGAAAAAAGAAACCCAAAAGCGGACCGGGAACTTAGACAAGTCGTCCAAGTTTTTCTAAAAATACAGGAAGAAGCCTAGCGTAACGCACAAAGAGGGAGCGCTATTTTAAGGCAAATGGGCATTATTTCCAAAAATCAGCCACATTGTAGAGGGAAAATATGGGTATTTCTCCAATTCGTAACAAAAGATTACAAGTAAAAAGTGGCAAAAATGGCTTAAAACCGCCACTTTTCGGCAATTTTACATTTTCCACAAAGATGTGGAGATTTACGGAAAAACTTGAAAAAAGGGCTTGCATTTTTCTGGGACAAAGATTATTATATAGATATCTTCAACTCATGGGGAAAAAGCCCTGTGAGAATCTAAAATTTAAGAGGGTTGAAATTATGAAGAAAAGCAAGTTTCTGAAGAAATCACTTGCGATGCTTCTGGCGCTCATGCTGGTCGTCGCAATGATTCCGCTCAGTGCTGCGGCTGCTTACGCCCCGGCGGAAGGTTTAACACCTGTTGCCGCCACGGGTAAAGTGACCGCAGTAAGTGGGGGTTGGAATATTGTTTTCAATTATTCCAGCACCCTTCCCACCATTACTTTCCAGACTGGTAATGGTGATGAGACCATCTCTTACATTGACAAAGATGGCCTTACTCAGACCAATGGTTTGGCTGGTATTACTGTCTGGAAAGATGATAAGGGTGCTTGTGCTCCCATCACTTTCTGGGTAGTGAATAACGGCGAAGCCAGTGATCGTTATAAAATCACTTGGTCCATGGAAGACGCCAGCAACGATGTTTCCGTGAAGTCTGCCAAGATCGGCGACTATACCGGCGTTGTGAATGAGGCTGCCCGCACTATCAAGTTTACCCTGCCTTTCGGCTATGCTGAAAAACTGAGTGACACCGTGAGTGCCACCATCACTTTCGAGGGCGCTACCACCTCCTCCGCTACTCAGACAGTTGTTCTGAACACCAATGTGGGTACTAACGAGCGTAAAGCTGGTGAAGTGCCTGTAACTGTTCAGCCTGAAAATGACGTGACCGATATCACCTATACTGTGACCGCTGAAGAAGAAGAAGGTTTGACCTCTATTAAGATCGGCGATTACGAGGGTGTGTTTGAAATCGAAGATCAGGATAATCAGACTTCTGACAAGGGCTATGAAACCGGCACTATCAAGTTCAATGTTCCCGCTGATTTGGCTGCTGATTCCAACACTAGAAAACTGAACCTGGCTGTTGCTTATGAGGTTGGTTCCAACTACACCAAGGCCGTGTATGATAAATCTGGTGCCAATGTCGAACTCACCAACGGCGAAGAGTATGATTTTGCTGCTCTTCTCAGCGGCACTAAGACTCTGACTCTGGAGAACGCCAACGGTTCTCGTGAGTATATTCTGGAGTTCGTGAAGGACAACACCGATACCACGATCACCAGCTTTACTGCTACCGGCAATAACAGCGCTGGTTCACCTGTTATCGCTGTGGACGGGACTGTGGACGGCAGCAACCTGAACGTGGAACTGCCCTATAATGCTGATCTGACTAAGAGCATTGTTTTGGACTTTGTAGGTCCCAAGGCTACTGGTTCCGCTGATCCCAGCATCACTGTTGGTAACGAGTCTCCTGTGAACTTTAGCACTGCCGGCAAAGCTCAGGTCACCATCAGCGGTTACACCGCTCCCTTGACTGTGAAGGTTGTGGCTGCTGACGGCAAAACTCAGAAATTCTACACCTTGACTATTACTAAGGCTGCTGCTGCTTTCAACGAACCCAAGGTGACTTCCGCTAAGATCACCATGTATAAGGGTACTTCGAATGAGTTGGAAGTGACTGGTACCATTACCGGCACCACTATTACTTTCACTCTGCCCCATTCTACTTTGGATAAAGATCTGAAGGAAGATAATATTAAAACTGTTTATACTTTTGCTAAGACTTCCATGACCAACCTGAATAAGGCTGCTTTGAGAGGTACTCCCACATTCAAGGACGGTTCTTCTGTAACCCTTACTACCGATAATGGTACAAGTGTGGTTTACACTGTGAAGTTCGAGCGCAAGGCTGCTGAAACTGGTAAGACTATTTCTAACTTTGTTCTCAGCACAGAAACTACCAACAAGAACCTGATGAACTACAACGCTAACCAGAACTATTCTGTTACAGTTTCTGGCAACGAGTTCAAGGTAACTCTGCCTACCACTCCTGGAACTTTGTATCCCGATTTTACCCTGTCCACTGGTGCGAAGCTTTATCAGGTGAATACTACTGGTAAAACTTTTACTGAGGTAAAGGCTTATGATGCCAAAACCGGTGATGCTCCCGCTTCTATGGATCCTAAGGATACTGCTAAAGCTGTAGATTTCTACATCGTGGCTGACGAAACTTTGGCAACTGTGATCGCTAACGATGCATCTCTCACGTTCAAGGATGTGGAGAATAACTATTCTTCCAACTACACTAAGTATGAGTTCAACGTGACCCCGAAAGATGAGACTGGCGATCGTTTGACCGCTCTCTCTGCTAAGGACGGCAAGATCTCCGCTAAGATTGTTTCTGGCAATGGGATTGAATTGACTGTGCCCTTTGGTTACACCACTGGCTCTTCCTTCTACTTCGATTACACTCTGGCTCAGGGTGCTACCATCACAGTTACTCCTACTGGTAAATCTGCTGTTCAGTTCTATTCCAATGGCCACAAGTCTTGGGCTAATAATAAGGTAACAGCTGATTCTGCTAGCGACACGTCTAACCCTGATTTCAAGATTGTTAAGGTTTCTGGAAACTATGAGCTGCAGGTACTGGATGCTGGTTCTACTTATACTAAAGTAAGCAAGTTTACTGTAACTCCTCAGACAGGTACTCCTCGTGATTATACGGTCACTAAGATCACTGTGCAGGAAGCCAATACTGGCGCTGCTATTACCGCTTTGAAGGCCAACAATACTTCCGCTACTATCAATGGGAAGAACATCACTGCGAACCTGCCCTTCGGCACTAACCTGGGCCAGGTGAAGCTGGCGATCACTGCTTCCGAGATGGCTGTTGTGACCATTCCTGGTTATGATACAGAAGATCCTGATGAGTTGTATGATCTGACCAAACCTTTGGAGATTACCGTTGCTTCTGAAGACGGTAAGAATACCAATGTTTATACTCTGACTGCTAAGATTGCTGATCAGTTTACTGACGTAAGTGAAGGCGCTTGGTACTATGAGAACGTGATGGCTGCTGTAGAGGCTGGCATCGTGTCCGGTATGGGCGATGGTACCTTCAAGCCCATGGGTAACATCACTCGTCGCGATTTTGCTACTATGGTAACTAAGTTGCTGCTCAATGGTCAGGAGCCTCCCAAGGCTGAGACCACTCCCTTCTCTGATGTTTCTTCCAGCGATTATGCTTTGAATGCAATTGCATACTGCGCAGAGAATGGTATTATCTCCGGTTCTAACGGTGAATTCCGTCCCGGCGATTATATCACCCGTCAGGAAGCTGCTTCCATCATGAAGAATGCTCTGAAGTTGACTGGCACTACTTCTGACCTGTTTGCTGATGATGCTAAGATTGCTGATTGGGCGAAGGCCAACGTGTATGCTTGCAAGGCTGATGGCATTTTCAAGGGTGATGAGAAGAACAACTTCAATCCCACCAATCCGATTACAAGAGCTGAGGCCGCGTCCATTATGGTCAACGCACTGAATAAATAAGGTTTCAACTCTACTTAATTTTATGATTACCCCATAGGCAGGAGGGACAGCGAAAGCTGTCCCTTTTGTCTTTTTTGGATAGTTTAAAAGAACCAAAAAGAAAGTTTAAAAAAATTAATATAGAAAAGAAAATCCCCTGGAAGTTCAACTTTCAGGGGATTTCTGTCAGTTTCAATTGTAAAGCGGCCCATCAACGGTCCGCTCTTTGCTATATTTATCAATGTTAGCAGGCTGAAATGCGCGAACTTCTGGCTTTTTCGATTCCGCCAGATCATTCCGCCTGGGAAAGGAATTTGAAACTCTCCTTCATAGCGGGATACAGGCTCTTGTACACCTGGTAATAGCTTTCGTACTTGGGCACGTTCTCCGCTATGGGAGCCTGAGGCTCGTTGGTCTGGATCATGGCGTCACAGGCTTCCTGCACCGATGGGTACAGCCCTGCCCCTACGCCAGCCAGAATGGCTACGCCCAGTGCCGGCCCCTCTTTGGATTTCACCGTCTTGACGGGGCAATTGTAGGCGTCTGCCAGCATCTGCCGCCACAGTGCCGAAGTCCCGCCGCCACCGCAGGCCAGCATTTCTCCAGTCTCCACACCCATACCCCGCAGGATCTCCATGCAATCCCGGAGTGAATAGGTCACGCCTTCCATAACGGCCCGGAGCATGTCCCGCTTGGTGTGCATGGCGGAAAGCCCAAAGAACACCCCACGGCAGTCCGGGTCCAAATGGGGTGTGCGCTCCCCCATCAAATAAGGCAGGTAAATCAGCCGGTTGCACCCAATGGGCGACTGTTCCGCTTCTTTATCCATCAGGTAATAGGGGTCCACGCCCATGCCCTGGGCTGTCTCCTTCTCGGCGGCACAGAAATTATCCCGGAACCACTTCAGGGAAAGTCCTGCTCCCTGGGTCACCCCCATCACATGCCACGCCCCGGGCACAGCACAACAGAAGGTATGCACCCGGCCCTTGGGATCGATGGAAATGTGGTCGGTGTGGGCGAACACCACTCCGGAAGTGCCAATGGTGGTGAAGGCTTTGCCGTCCCGCACCACCCCGGTGCCTACCGCGGCGGCAGCGTTGTCCCCGGCGCCCCCCACTACAGGGGTGCCTGGCTTCAACCCGGTGAGGGCCGCTGCCTGTGAGGTGACTTCCCCGGTGATTTCCGGGGACTCGTACACTTTGGCCAGCAGGGCCGGGTCGATGTCCAGCTTTTCCAGGACTTCCTGGCTCCAGCAGCGGTGAGGCACGTCCAAAAGCTGCATGCCGGAAGCGTCGGACACTTCCGTGGCGAATTCCCCGGTGAGCATGTACCGCACATAGTCCTTGGGCAGCAGTATGTGGGCGCATTTGGCGTAAATTTCCGGCTGGTTGTTGCGCACCCATAAGATTTTGGAAGCCGTAAAGCCGGTGAGGGCTGGGTTGGCAGTGATTTCGATCAGCCGCTGGGCACCCACCTTTTGGGTGATTTCCTGGCATTCGGCGGCGGTGCGCTGGTCGCACCAGATGATGGAGCGCCGCAGCACCTGGCCGTCCCGGTCCAGCATGACCAGGCCGTGCATCTGGCCGGAAATCCCCACGCCTTTGATGTCCCCGCTGTTCACACCGCTTTTTTCGATGACTTCTTTGATGGTCCGGCAGGAAGCGTCCCACCAGTGGGCAGGCTCCTGCTCGGCCCAGCCGTTTTTCTCCTGATACATGGGATATTCCACGGTGGCGCTGGCCATCACGTGGCCATTCCGGTCAAAAAGCACCGTTTTTGTGCCGCTGGTACCCAAATCGATGCCAATCACATATTCCATACAACTCGCGTCCTTTCTCCCCTTCCCGCAAGGGGAAGTTGTCTGTACATTCCGATTCCTATTTTCCCCGATTTTCCCAGTACTGTCAAGGGAAAAGCAGGCATTTTCACGGATTTCTTTCCTTGCGGCCAAGGGTGGTTTGTGCTATGCTTATACTATCGGTGTAAAGCCGGCGGCCTGGGGGGAGCCCGGGGGAAATTTGCAAGAAAATTGGGGCGGTGAAGGAATGAAACGATATGATGTAATCATCGTTGGAGCCGGGGCAGTGGGTTCGGCGGTGGCCAGGGAGCTTTCCCGGAAACAGGGGCGGTTCCTGGTGGTGGAAAAGGCATTGGACGTGGGCGAAGGCACCAGCAAGGCCAATTCCGCCATTATCCACGCTGGGTTTGACGCGGAACCCGGCACCATGAAAGCCAAGATGAATGTAAAGGGCAACCAGATGATGGACAAGCTCTCGGAAGAGCTGGACATTCCCTTTAAACGGGTGGGAGCCTTTGTGGTATGTTTCGCTGAGGAAGAGCTTCCCAAGCTGCGGGAGCTGTACGACCGGGGCGTGAAGAACGGGGTGACCGGCATGAAGCTGCTCACCGGGGACCAGGCCCGGGAGCTGGAGCCCAACCTGTCGGACGAAGTGGCAGGAGCCCTGCTGGCGGAAACCTCGGGGATCGTGTGTCCCTTTGAGCTGACCTTGGGCATGGCGGAAAGCGCCGCCAAGAACGGGGTGGAATTCTCCTTTGACACGGAAGTTACCGGGATTTCCCGGCAAGGGGACGGCTGGGTCCTGAACACCACCCAGGGGGATTTGGAAGCCAGCGTGGTAGTCAACGCCGCCGGGGTCCATTCCGACGAGCTGCATAACCTGGTGTGCGAGAAGAAACTGCACATCACTCCCCGCCGGGGCGAGTACTGCCTGCTGGACCGGACCGCCGGGAAGCATGTGTCCCATACGGTGTTCCAATTGCCCGGGAAATACGGCAAGGGAGTGCTGGTGTCCCCCACGGTGCATGGGAACCTGCTTTTAGGCCCCACCGCCCGGGACATTGAGGAAAAGGAAGACACTGCCACCACGGCTTCCGGGCTGGCAGAGGTGCTGGAGAAATCCGCCCTGGGGGTGAAGAATATCCCCACCCGGCAGGTGATCACCTCGTTTTCCGGGCTGCGTGCCCACGAGGACGGGGACGACTTTGTGCTGGGAGAATCGGCGGAAGGCTTTTTCGACGCGGCGGGCATCGAGTCCCCGGGCCTGACCAGCGCCCCGGCCATCGGGGAATACTTGGCGGGGCTGATTGCCCAGAAGCTTTCCCTGAAGGAAAATCAAGAGTTTGACCCCATTCGGAAGGGCGTGCCCAAGCTCAAGGAGATGGAGCCGGAGCGCCGGGCGGAAATGATTCGGGAGAACCCGGATTACGGGCAGATCATCTGCCGGTGCGAGGAAGTGTCCAAGGGAGAGATCCTGGACGCCATTCACGGCATTTTAGGGGCCAAAACCCTGGACGGGGTAAAGCGCCGGACACGTGCGGGCATGGGACGCTGCCAAAGCGGGTTCTGTTCGCCCCGGGTGATGGATCTGCTTTCCCAGGAGCTGTCCATGGACTTGACCCAGGTGCGCAAAAGCGGAAATCGGTCCCAGATCGTGCTGGAAAAGACCCGGGGGGAGGAATGAGCCATGAAACATGACATTGTAATACTCGGCGGCGGCCCGGCAGGGTTGGCGGCAGCCATCTCGGCCCGGGAAAGCGGCGCCCAGGACGTGCTGATCATCGAGCGGGAACCGGAGCTGGGGGGCATTTTGAACCAGTGCATTCACAGCGGGTTCGGGCTGCACACCTTTAAAGAGGAGCTGACCGGGCCGGAATACGCCGCCCGGTTCATTGAGAAAGCGGCGGAATTGGAGATCCCCCACTGGCTGTCTACCACGGTGGTGGATCTACAGCGCAAGGAAGACAGCCTGTTTGTCACCTGCGTCAGCCGGGAAAGGGGATTGCAGGTGGTGGAAGCCGGAGCCGTGGTGCTGTGCATGGGCTGCCGGGAGCGTCCCCGTGGGGCGCTGAATATCCCCGGAACACGGCCTGCCGGGATTTTCTCCGCCGGAACCGCCCAGCGCCTGGTGAACCTGGAAGGGTACCTTCCCGGACGGGAAGTGGTGATTCTGGGCAGCGGCGATATCGGCTTGATCATGGCTCGGCGCATGACCCTGGAAGGGGCGAAAGTCAAGTGCGTGGCGGAACTGATGCCCTATTCCGGCGGCTTGAAGCGGAATATCGTCCAGTGCCTGGACGACTATGGGATCCCCCTGAAGCTGAGCCATACTGTGGTGGATATCCAGGGTAAGGAGCGGGTCACCGGAGTGACCATCGCCCAGGTGGACGGCAAGGGCAAGCCCATTCCCGGCACCGAAGAGCAAATCCCCTGCGATACCTTGCTGCTGTCCGTGGGTCTGATTCCGGAAAACGAGCTTTCCAAGGCCGTGGGGGTGGAGCTTTCCCCCGTGACCAACGGCCCCAAGGTCAACGAGAGTCTGGAAACCAGTATCCCCGGTGTGTTCGCCTGCGGCAATGTGCTGCACGTCCACGATTTGGTGGATTACGTGTCCGAGGAAGCAGAGCAGGCTGGACGCCACGCCGCAGCCTTTGTGGCCTCTGGCGGCCACAGAGCGGCGGAACAGGAAATCCCCTTGCAGCCTGAGGGCGCCGCCCGGTACACCGTGCCTGTGGCCATCAGCCCCCAGCGTATGGAGAAGGAAGTGGTGATCCGGTTCCGGGTCAGCCGGAATATCCGGAAAGGCGTGGTCAAGGTCTATGGGGACGACAAGCTCCTGTACCAGCGGAAACGGCCTGTCATGGCCCCCGGGGAAATGGAGCAGGTGGTGTTTCAGAAAGAATGGCTCACCGGCGGAGAAAGCGTGATCCGCGTGGTGGCCGAGGAAGAGGAGGCGCAGTGATATGGCGGTAATCGAGCTTACTTGCATCAGCTGCCCCCTGGGCTGCCCGCTCAGGGTGGAAACCGATGAGAACGGCCAGGTACTTAGCGTGACCGGCAATACCTGCAAGCGTGGGGAAATCTACGGCAGAAAGGAAGTCACCGCCCCGGAACGGGTGGTCACTTCCACCGTGAAAGTGGAAGGGGGCGCGGCTCCCCTGGTCCCCGTGCGCACCAAAACAGAAATTCCTAAGGGAAAGATTTGGGAGTGTATGGCAGCCATCCGGAAAGCCCGGGCTCAAGCCCCTCTGAATTTGGGGGACGTGGTGATTCCCAATGTGGCGGGTACCGGCGTGGACGTGGTGGCCGCTAAAGCCGTGGGGAAACAAGCGTAAAAGTTTCGCCAGATTGCAAAACTACGGAGAAACATAAAAGTTTCGCCAGCCTTTTCAAAGGCTGCAGTTGGTAAGGCGGAGCCTTACGGCCTTAACCGGCGAAAGCCGAAAAAGAAAAGCCGGAGCAAGGGCGCACCCGCCCGCAGGGCGGTAGGCCGCCGCTCCGGCCGGAACAAACCAGGCCGCCCCCTACGTCCAAACCGGCAAAAGCCGGAAAAGAAAAGCAGGAGCAAGGGCGCACCCGCCCCCAGGGCGGTAGGCCGCCGCTCCGACCGAAACAAACGAGGTCACCCCCTACGCCTAAACCGGCGAAAGCCGTAAAAAGAAAAGCAGGAGCGAGGACGCACCCGCCCGCAGGGCGGTAGGCCGCCGCTCCGGCCGGAACAAACGAGGCCGCCCCCTACGCCCAAACCGGCGAAAGCCGTAAAAAGAAAAGCAGGAGCAAGGACGCACCCGCCCGCAGGGCGGTAGGCCGCCGCTCCGGCCGGAGCAAACGAGGCCACCCCCTACGCCCAAACCGGCGAAAGCCGTAAAAAGAAAAGCAGGAGCAAGGGCGCACCCGCCCGCAGGGCGGTAGGCCGCCGCTCCGGCCGGAACAA
>DXXH01000057.1 GCA_019416395.1 Clostridiales bacterium | reverse complement strand
GGCGTGGACTATTTAGGCATTGGCAGAGTCATGCCGTTTTTGAAAGCCACCAATGAAGTCTTTACCACCCTGGGGATTGCGCTTCCTTTGGAAAGCCAGTCCACAACCACCATGGAAAACAGGTTGGAAAAAGGCGCTCAAGCTCAAGCGGCTATTTTTGGAGATCACATGCTGGAAGCGTGGAAAAATGGCACGATCAACCGCTGGCTAGCCGCCAATTGCTTTGGGGATTATTATACACGTACGGGTCTTGACTTAAAACAGCGGGAAATGATCACTTTCTGCTATTTGGCAGCCCAAGGTGGTTGTGAGCCGCAGCTTACCGCCCATGCCAAAGGAAACATGAACTTGGGCAATGACAAAGATTTTCTGCTCCGGGTTATTTCTCAGTGCTTGCCCTACATCGGATATCCCCGCAGTCTAAACGCCATTACTTGTGTGAACAAAGCTGCGGAATCGTAAAAGAACCGGCTGGTGAAAATCCAGCCGGTTCTTTTATTGCGTACAATCCTTTTGTTCTCCACTTGTCTCTCAAAGGCCCACGGGTACTGCCATGTGCTCCCCACTTTCAAATTCCGGGCAACGTGACAATCTTAGTGCAAACCCGGTCCAACAAATCATCACTATGGGACACAACCAGCAATCCTAAATCTCGTTGCTGGGCTTCCTGTAAAAGGAAATCCCAAATTTGCGCCTGTGTGACCAAATCCAGCATGGCGGAAATTTCATCACACAGCAAGAAACGCACTGACGGGTGCAAAGCCCTGGCCAGGCAAAACCGTTGCAGCTCTCCTCCGGAAAGCTCAGCCGGATATCGGGTGAACCAATTCTCCCGAATATGAAGGGCTTGAAGCATTCTGGGATCCGGAACCGCCCCTTCGCTCAACGTGACCCCCAGTGGCAAGCGGGGATCCACCACAGTTTCCGGGTGCTGCCACACCATCTGTACCGGACAGGGATTGCCGTATTCCCTCAGAGCTTTTCCGTCCAGCAGAACTTCTCCCCGGTGTGGGCGTTCATACCCGCTCAAGATCCGGCACAAAGTGGTTTTTCCCTGACCACTGGGCGCTTTTATTCCTACCCGCTCCCCAGAACGCAGGGTAATACTCACATCTTTCAGGACTGGGGTCCCTTTCTTCCCGCCATAAGAAAAAGTGACTTGCCTTGCTTCCAGATTCATCGCGTATTCTCCTTCCGGGGATAAAGGCACCGAACCAAGCCGCTTTCAAAGGGCCGCAAAGGTATCTCTCCTTCCCCACACTCTTTTTTTGCGTGAAGACACTGTTCCACAAAAGGACACCCCTGCTCCACCTCTCCTGGATAGGGCTGAGCTCCTGGAATGGGGTGGAACCCCTGCTGGGGCAATGCATTCCACAGAGCTTGGGTAAATGGGTGCCGCAGCCGGCCCTGGCTAAAGTCGGATACATCTGCTTCTTCCACCGTTTCTCCCGCGTAAAATACCGCCACCCGGCTAGCTACGGCCAAGGCTAGTTCCAAGTCGTGGGTGATGAACAAAACTGCCACACCCTCTGCCGCCAATTCCCGGAAATGGCCGAGAAGCCTTCCGGCAGCTTGCGGATCTAATCCAGGGGTAGGCTCATCGGCGATAATGAGCTTGGGTGTTTCCATTACCGCCGATGCCATCAACACCCGGCGTGCCATGCCCCCCGAAAGCTGAAAAGGGTATTTCTTTTCCGTTCCTTCCGGCAATCCATAACGGGCAAGAGCTGCCCGTGCCTTAGCGCGCGACTGCCCACCCCGATGGCTTCCCCAAAGCTGAGGTCCCACCGGCATTAAAGGATCCAAATAGGTGACGCCTTGGGGAACCAGTGCGATTTCCCGCCCTCTGAGTGCTTTGAGACGCTGCTGGGTAAGCGGTTCCCCCTGGTAGATAATTTTGCCTTCCATATGGCTGTTATAAGGAAGCAGACCGAGAATCGCATGGGCGAGCAGGCTTTTTCCCGAACCGCTGGCCCCCACCACACCGGTGATCTCCCCGGGAAACAGGGACAATGATAAATCACGAATCACCGGCAGCTCCCGGCGGTGAAATCCCCGGCTATACTGGGTAAAGCTGACGGAAAGATCCTCAATTTTCAGAATAGGTTCCATAGATGTCTCCTTCATTGGTGAACGCTTCCGGGATCCAACAACATACGCACCCGTTGACCTAACAATGCGAACAGCACCACGACCAATACCAGCGCCGCTCCAGGGAAAAGGGCCAACCACCATTTCCCTGTAGTGAGATACCGCATGCTTTCGGACAGAATCACCCCGATGGCGGGTTGCTCCGAAGACAGGCCAAATCCCAAAAATGTGACGCTAGCTTCATGGAGAATGGCGTGAGGAAACAGCAAAATCAACCCGGTAAGAAATTGAGGCAGCAAATGAGGCAACAGGTGGAGCCGTACTCGCTTCCACGAAGAAACACCCAGCTTCTCCGCCACCAAAAGATAAGGGGCGCCTTTCAGCTGAAGCACTTCGCCCCGGATCAACCGAGCTAAGGATGTCCAATGGCTGAGGGCAACCCCTACCACCACTCCAGTAAACCCACGGCCACAGGCAATAGACAGGAGAATCACCAGCAGAATATGAGGAATCCCCATCACCAAGTCGATCCACCAGGAAATCAGCCCGTCCACCCAGCCGCCAAGGGCTGCGGAGACCACTCCCAACAGCAACGCCACTCCCGAGCTTACCACTGCGGTCAGCAAACCAATCCGAATACTCAAGGAAAGCCCTGCCAGGGTCCGGGCGAACATGTCCCTGCCCAGCCAATCCGTACCAAACAGAAACATCATGCTGGGCGCCAAGTTTTTTCTGGTAAAATCGGTGGTTGTTCCCCCTTCTTCCAGGACGATTCCGGAAACTGTGATAAGCGCCAAAAAGATGGTGACTACAACCACAAACCCAATTGTGGACCGTCTTCGGTTTCCCAGTCTCATGACTTTCCCGCCCCCTTTCGAATACGGGGGTCTATCACGCCATAAAGCAGGTCAGCAATCAAATTGCCCCCAAACACCAAGGCCGAAGTAAGCACCGTGATTCCCAGAAGCAATGGAAGGTCGCTTCCCAGGCCTGCCGTAACCGCTGCTTGTCCCAATCCGGGATAAGAAAACACCTGCTCCACCAAGACCGATCCGCCGATGATTTCCCCCACAGATCCAAATTGCAGCGTCAAGGCAGGTAACGCCACGTTTCGCAACCCATGACGCAGCACAATGGAACGGCGGTTCTCCCCTCTTGCCCTGGCAAACAAGACGTAGTCTGTTTCCAGCACGTCTACCAGTTTTTCCCGGGTATGGAGCGCAATATTGGAAATGCCCGTCACACTTAAAGTCAGGCCGGGAAGAATGGCGTGGCACAGCTTATCTCCCAAGGTAACCGCCGATTCTTCCACCCCCACAGGCACCGAAAGTCCAATGGGGAGCCACCCCAGCCATACGGAAAAAATCAAAAGCAACAGCAGTGCCAGCCAAAACGCCGGAGTACTGGAAATCACCAGGCAATACCCGTAAATCAGCTTGTCTGGCCAGCGTCCCCGGAAGGCTCCGGCCACCACCCCCAATGTCAGTCCCAGGATTCCAGAAATCACCCATGCGGAAACAAGCAGCCACAGGGAATTGCCAAGCCGTTCCCCAATGACAGTGAGCACT
The DNA here is from genome assembly GCA_019416395.1 of Clostridiales bacterium. Lineage (GTDB taxonomy): Bacteria > Bacillota > Clostridia > Oscillospirales > Acutalibacteraceae > Acutalibacter. The sequence continues at coordinate 13,190 of DXXH01000057.1, read as the reverse complement.
GGCTGACGGTACAGCAGGGAAGTTCCAAAATCCCCCTGAAGCACGCTTCCCAGCCACCCCAAATACCGTTCTACCGGTGGCTGATCCATTCCCCAATAAGCTTCTAACCGGGCCACTTGTTCCTGGCTCATGGAGCCCAACGCCACCTGTCCTACATTGGTCCGCAAAGGATCCAGAGGTGATGCGCACAGTAAAAGGAATGTTACCAGGCTTACCCCCAGCAGAAGAAGCACCACTCGGATCAGCTTTTTCCCCACAAAAAACAAGGGTTGTTTCATCAGGTCACCCCTTTTTTATTCCCAAGTCCACTGGTCCACATTGTTCACCACAGACCAGCCATGACCGTGAGGGTGGATTTTCTGCTCCGCCACCTGAAGCCCATCACGGACCCAATACAAATGGTCGATATTCACCAGCCACACCCAGGGAATATCCCCTTCCTGGGTAACGCCGGTGGTTCCATTCCATTGAGCCTGTTGCCAAAGCTGGTAGGATTCTTCCAGATCGCTGCTGGCCAACGCCTGGTCCATCAATTGGTCTACCGTGTCATTGGAATAGGGGGAATACTGAGCCGATCCCGTGCCTTCGATGGTGTGGTAAATATTGTACAGCTCCATAGGACTATGGGCGCCCCAACCCCATAGAAGCGGTGTGGAAAGAGCCCGGTCATAGGCGGTATCCCACCCTACGCCTTCCATGGTACAGGAAATACCCAGCTCTTCCATTTGATTGGCGAAATCTGCCGTCAACGCTTGCCGCACGGAATCCCCGTTCGAGTACAGAAGGTTCAGCTCCGCTTTGACCCCGTCTTTCTCCCGGATTCCATCGTCCCCCATCAGCCAACCGGCTTGGTCCAGCAAAGCTCCGGCCTCTTCCGGGTCGTATTCCACCTGGGAAACAGGATTGTACCAAGGCATTTGGTCACAAACGCTGTACGCCGGCGTACCGTATCCATTGAGCACGTTTTCGATCATTTCCTGGCGGTCCACACCGATATTGATCGCCCGGCGCACCAACACATCGCTGGTAAAATCGTTCCCCACTGCTACGCCTTGTTGGTTGGTTTCACCGGCAGGTACGGCAGGCAGGTTAAATCCCCGGTTGTCCACGCTGGCGTAAGCGGCAAGAGAATATCCTTCGACCTGCTCTGTGGAATAAGTGGCGGAAGTGTACGCCAAGTCCACTTGGCCAGCCTGGGCCGCCAAAAATGCTGCGTCCTCTTCCATGAAAAGTATAGTCACGCGCTGCATTTTGGGAGCTTCCCCATAGTAATCGGGGTTTGCTTCCAGGATCACCTGCTGGCCACGGTCCCACTGCTTCAAAATGTATCTTCCCGATCCAATAGGGTTGGCTCCATAGGTAGCGCTGTCATATGCGTGCTCCGGAACAATTCCCACCACTGCCATGGTATACGGCCAAATGGAGAATGCCCGTGTCATGTGGAAGACTACCGTGGAATCGTCCACGGCTTCGGCATAATCCAGCATGGTGAAGTCATTGACAGAACTGGTACTTTTTACCGTATTATATGTAAAGGCCACATCGGAAGCGGTCAGAGGTTCGCCATCGGTAAATACTGCATCATTCCGGATTGTAACAGTCCAGGTAAGACCGTCGTCACTGGCCTGTACATCTGTCGCCAAGTCGTATCCAATGGTCAAGTCTGTATTCGTCACGGTCAGCGTACTTTGAATCAAGGGCTCGTGTACGTGTTCCCCCGCTCCCCAGCCAAACGCAGGATCAAAACCGGCTTCCGGCTCGGAAGTGGGCCCCATGGCAATCACCACGGAATCCTTTGTTTCCTCTTGCGCTTCTAGGACAGACTGTTCGCCAGAGGAACTCCCTTCCGCATTTCCGCCTTGTCCACATCCGGTCAAAATTCCCAGAATCACGGCTCCCACCAACAGCAGACACAAGAACTTATTTCGCTTCATCTCCCGCATTCCCCTTTCTTACCACAAAAAAAGAAGGCATCCGCCTTCGTTCGTGAAAGCGGATACCTTCCTGGTATCACAATCCTATAAAATCTCTATAAAATCATAAACGCCTTGGACGCTTTTCCGGCTTTTGCCTGGATCCCAGCTTCCTGCCGGGTGTAAAATGGACGTTCTCTATCATACTGGATTCCCCAGAATTTGTCAACTGCCACTTTCACCACGTCAGCGGAGAAGCGCCAGAACACTTGTGGAAACCATCTTTCCCAATTCAGCACCTACGCCTTATTTACAATCTACAGGGCCTGATACTGGGCTTCCAGCCACTCCACAGCCCGGGAAAGACCGTCTTCCGAGAGGGGATATTCCACCTCCAGCTTGTCATGAGCCTTGTCAAAACATAAGTCTTCTTTCCACGCATACGCTTTGATCAGGGACGCCTCTTTGTCCGGCGTAACCAAATAGCGGAGAAGAATGCCCTTCTCAAAATCCTTTGTCTTTTGACCGGCATAGGTATTCCCTTCATCAAAATAGTGGAATTTCTGAAGCTCCAATTGTCGTTCCATCGCAGAGATCCTTTCCTTTTCGATTGTCTTTCACCGGTTGTGGACTGCAAGCAGTCCACGCATCAACCTGGTTGGACTGCTGAGAGCTCTCCGTCCCTTTTCTCCGGGATTCTGTAAAGATAGGCGTTCCCCCGTTTGCCATCTTGCTGAATGGCACCCAGATTCCGGAGCACATTTGCAGCCAAGGATGCTTTCTTGGGAGAAAGTCCAACCGCTTTACCCAACTCCCGAGAGGTAAACAATGCCGGCAGCGTCTCCGGAAGAAGTCTTCCATACTCTTCCGGCGAACTCACCCACACTTCTCCCAGCAAAGAAACAGGAATCCTGTCGAACCGGGTGGAACCCCGCTTTCTATCCTGGCTCCAGCCATTGAGCAGGCGGTATTCTTCCACTTCCAAAAGCAGCACCCGCAACCGAAAATTTTCATGGTTGAGCAGGTCACGGAGTTTATACAACTCCCAAAGGACCTGTCCCGCCAAGGGTTTCAAGGGACTTTTCCGCGGCGGGGTCATCTCCCCTTCTTCCGTCACCCAAACCAAAGTTTTCCTTGCCGGGACAGGGTACACCACTGTGACCGGACCTTGAGGAAGAAAATACTGGAGCTTTGGCCGGAGCCGTTCAAACGAGCGGGTTTGGATTTCCACAATCCCCTCTGTCCCAACAGCGTCCGCCCAGTAACGGCCGCATTTGACTTCCCGTTTCGCCGGGTCAGGCTGAATATAGTATTTTACCGCGCTGTGCAACGTTTTTTCACCCAGGGTTCCGATTCCCCCGGGACGTTCGCCACCGGAAATGGCCCAACGGCATGCTTCCAAAAAACGGGCTTGATCCATCTCAATCAGCTAACTGAAACAACCGGGCAAAATTCTCATACAGCATTTTCCGGTTATCCTCCTCGCCATAACCCAGGGCGAAAAAGCGTTCCAGCTCCTCTTTGGGCAACCACATGGGGAAATCTGTCCCAAACATGGTGTGGTCAATCCCAAAGTGCTCAATGCTCTTCCGGGCCTGTTCCGGCGGTACCATGAACAGGGAACTGGAAGTGTCGATGTACACATTGGTGCCAGCCAGCTCCCGCCGGGCATCTTCCCATTCGCTATACCCACCTAAATGGGCGGCGATGCAGGTGAAATCCGGGATCTTTTCCAGCACATTCATCAGACGGCGCGGCGTGGAAAAATCTGTCCGGCTGTCTCCGGTATGGAACAGGACAGGCAATCCCCGACGATTGGCTTCCCGATATACCGGAAGCATTTTCTCATCGTCAATATAGAATTTCTGAAAATCCGGGTGAAGTTTGATCCCCCGCAGTCCCCGGCTCTGAATGTCGTCCATTTCCCCTTCAATATCGGCAATCTCCTGATGCCATGCGCCCAATCCCAAAAACTGAGGGTACTTTTGGCACTTTTCCTGGATAAACACGTTGATGGAGCGGACCTGCTCCACCTTGGTTGCCACGGAACACACCAAAAATCGGTCAATCCCCGCGTCTCCGCCCCGCTGGGCCAGCACATGGGGCAACCCTACGTTTTTCATGGAAATGTTGTAGAAATCCCCTACGGAGTCCGTAGCCTTTTCCGCAATTTTCCCCGGATAGATGTGGGCATGAGCGTCCGCCACCCGATAGGTGACGCCATTGTGAAACACTGACACTTAAAGATCCTTCCTTTCTTCTTTTTCCCTCTGGCGCTGGGCTTTCGAAAAAGCGCATCCGCAATAATCCTGCCGGTACAAGCCGTATTCCCTGGAAAGCTCCACGGAACGCTTGTACCCTTCTTTCTTTTTAAAATCAGATGGCAAATGAGCTACTCCGTACTCCGCTCCTATTTCTTCCCCCAATCGGTTTAGCAACGCCGCATTTTTCAGCGGGGAAATCGATAAAGTGGTGGTGTAATAGTCAAAATGGAGCCTGGCCGCCTCTTGGGCCGCGTAACGCAGCCGTAGTCGGAAACAGGCTTCGCAACGCTTTCCGCCTTCTGGCTCTTGCTCCAAGCCCCGGGCAGCTTTCAAAAAGGATTCCCCCTCGTATTCGCAAGGGAGCAGCTCCACCTTATGTACAAACTTCATTTGGGAAACCAGACGGCGCAATTCGGCTTCCCGCTTCTCGTATTCCTCATAGGGAGCAATATTGGGGTTATAATAAAGCAAGGTGATGGCAAAATATTGGGAAAGATACTCCAACACCGCGCTGGAACATGGAGCGCAGCAGGCATGCAATAATAGCCTGGGCACTTTTCCCTCTTTTTGCAAATTCTGAATCAACCGTTCCAGCTCTTTGGAATAGTTCCGGCTCGGCGCTGCCATGTTCTCACCCCCTGGTTATTTCTGAGTCTTTACCAAGTTTAGCACAGCCTATCGCCGATTGCAAGGCCAGGACTTTTTCCCAACCCCATTCCCGATTTTGGTTGACACTCCCAAGGGGATACGGTATGATAGGAATAACTTGAGAATCATGCGGCTTTCTTTTATAACGGCAAGTTGCGGTAAGGCGGAAATGTGTATGGATTTTTCGATTCTATTTTCCAATTCTCTCATCAACATCGGCGTGATTTCCTGGCTCAGCGCCCAACTTATTAAAACCATTTTGGACGCCATCAAACACCGCTCCTTTAACCGGCAACGCCTTGCCGGAGCTGGCGGTATGCCCAGTTCTCACTCCGCGGTGTGCTGCTCTGTGGTGCTGACGTCCTATTATCTCTACGGATATCAATCACCCATATTCGCTCTGGCTTTTATTGTGGCTCTGATTGTGATGTACGACGCCACCGGTGTCCGTTGGGCTGCCGGCTTGCACGCAAAGGCCATCAATCACATTGTGGAATATTTGGAAAACGACGATGACGAAAACGGAAAAAAATCGCTGAACGACTTGATCCCCCGCTTGAACGAATCGCTGGGCCACCGGGTCATCGAGGTGATTTGCGGGGCGCTTTTGGGAATCGTGATCGCGGTCATCGGTCAAATAGTCCGCCAAGGCGGAGTATTTCTCTCTTAAGAAACATCAATCGGCTCGGACAAGTCCCTCTGTCTGGGCCGTTTTGTTTTGTCTCAGCGGTGGTATTTTAAGGCGATGAGTGAAACCGCACACACCGCTAAAACCACATAAACGCCTATGATAATCAAATACATCGCCCACGCCCCCTTTTATGGGAACATACGCGGGAAATCTTACCGCTATTCCTGGAAGAATCTTGCGTTTTGGGGCACCCCATGGTATAATATTTAAGTTTTGGATTAGTTTTCGAAAAAGCGAGGGAATTCCCATGTAACGCCTGTCATAGCTTATTTTTTGACACAAATTACTTTGAGAAAGGATTGCTGATTTTGCCTGATTTGAAAAACGAGATTCAGCGCCGGAGAACGTTTGCCATTATCTCCCACCCCGACGCCGGTAAAACCACACTGACAGAAAAGTTTCTGCTTTACGGCGGGGCAATCACCTTGGCGGGTATGGTAAAAGGCAAGCGGAATTCCCGCCATGCTGTTTCCGACTGGATGGAAATCGAAAAACAGCGGGGTATTTCTGTGACTTCCTCTGTTATGCAGTTCCAATATGAAGGCTATTGCATCAATATTTTGGACACCCCGGGGCACCAGGACTTCTCCGAGGACACCTACCGCACCTTGATGGCGGCCGACTCCGCGGTGATGGTCATCGACGCTTCCAAAGGTGTGGAAGCCCAAACCCGGAAACTGTTTAAAGTGTGCGTCATGCGGGATATTCCCATTTTTACGTTTATCAACAAGATGGACCGTGATTCCCGCAGCCCCTATGACCTGTTGGACGAAATTGAAAAAGAACTGGGCATTGGGACTTACCCCATGAACTGGCCCATTGGCTCTGGGGTAGATTTCAAGGGAGTCTATGACCGGGAACGCCGTCAAGTGCTCATGTTTGAGCCCGACGGGGACAACGCTGGCCGGAAAGAAGCCCGGGAGCGTGATTTCTCCCTAGAGGACGATGGGCTGCGTTCCGCAATCGGCGAGTACTTGTACGACACTTTACAAGAAGACGTGGAATTGATTGACGGAGCGGGATACGATTTTGATCTGGAAAAAGTCCGCCACGGAAAGCTTTCCCCTGTGTTCTTTGGCTCTGCCCTGACCAACTTCGGCGTGGAACCTTTCCTGGAAAGCTTTTTGAAGTTGACCACTCCCCCGCTGCCCCGGAATACGGCCCAGGGCGTGGTGGATCCCTTTGATCCCAATTTCTCCGCCTTTGTGTTCAAGATCCAGGCCAACATGAATAAGGCTCACCGGGACAGAATCGCCTTTATCCGCATTTGCAGCGGTAAATTTGAAAAGGGCATGGAAGTGGAACACGTGCAGGGTGGGCGTAAGATGAAGCTTTCCCAGCCCCAGCAGTTAATGGCCCAAAGCCGGGAAATCATCGAAGAAGCCTATGCTGGAGACATTATCGGTGTGTTTGACCCAGGAGTCTTTTCCATTGGAGACACCTTGTGCGCTCCTGGAAAAAAGATCCTGTTTGAGGGGATCCCCACCTTCGCCCCAGAATTGTTCAGCTTAGTGCGGCAAAAGGACACCATGAAGCGCAAACAGTTCGTCAAAGGCGCCACTCAGATCGCCCAAGAAGGCGCTATTCAGATTTTCCAGGAAATCGCTGCCGGTATGGAAGAAATCATTGTGGGCGTGGTTGGCAGCCTGCAATTTGATGTGTTCCAATACCGCATGGAAAACGAATACAATGTAGACATCACCATGCAGACCCTTCCCTATCAGTTTATCCGTTGGATTGACAACGAGGAAATCGATCTGAAACAGCTGAACCTGACGTCCGATACCCGGAAGGTACAGGACATGAAAGGCCGTTATCTGCTACTGTTTGCCAACCAGTGGAGCATTAACTGGGCTTTGGAGCACAACGAAGGTTTGATGCTATCGGAATTCAGCAAAAATTGACCTATGACGCAACTGCCGGAATATACATTCCGGCAGTTTTTTTGGAGGAACTATGGAATTTTCGGAACTACGTCCCGTGGAAGAAGGGTGGTCCGGTGATAGAAAATACCATGCCTTTGGAAGGGACGGAAAAGAATACTTTCTGCGAATTGCCCCATTAGAAAAGGAACAACGAGTAAAACAAGCCTTTTACGCTCAACAAAAAGCGCTGGAATTGGGTATCCCTGTAAGTAAACCACTGGGTTGGAAGATTGCCGGGAAAGAAATTCTAGTATGGGAGGAATGGCTGTCCGGTCAAGACGCTCGTGAGATTCTCCCCAAACTGACTCTCACCCAACAGAACCGCTATGGAAAAGAGGCAGGCCGGTATCTGCGACAGCTTCACACGCTTCCCGCACCATCGGGTCAAGAGGATTGGGAGACACGTTTCAACAAAAAGATCGACCGCAAAATCGCTGCTTACAACGCTTGTCCGCTTAAATATGAAAACGGGGACGCTTTTATTCAATACCTCACCTCTCACCGTTTCCTGTTGCGAAACAGACCTCAAAGTCTTCAACACGGGGATTACCATGTGGGAAATATGATGTTTTGTGGAGATACTCTTTTCATCATTGACTTTGACCGGCCTGACGCAGGTGACCCTTGGGAAGAATTTAACCGGATTGTTTGGTGTGCCCAGCTTTCCCCAAGTTTTGCTTCCGGAATGGTACAAGGGTATTTTGGCGAAGAGCCACCCCTGGAATTTTGGGAACTTTTGGCTTTGTATGTGGCCACCAATGCTCTTTCGTCCCTTCCCTGGGCCATTCCCTTTGGCGAAAGGGAAATCGGCACCATGCAAAACCAAGCCAAGGAAATATTGGAATGGTACGACCAAATGGAAAATCCGATTCCTTCCTGGTATATGCCCCTTGGCACTCAATAGAAATTTGCATAAAATTAAAAGGCCAGACAAAGGCAATACCTCGTCTGACCTTTTTATATGTATGAATTTTTCACTTAAAGGATAATTTCACCGTCTACAGTGCCAGGCAGCGCCGCAGCATTGGATTCATCGGTATCCACATGCATCGCCAAAGCGTACTTGGGGCTGACACGACATACCACATCTCCAAAAACCAAAGCGCGTCCGTTGTAATCCACTTTTACGGACACAACCTGCTTGTCCACCACACCGGCTTCTTTTGCTTCATCGGGATTGAAATGAATATGGCGCTTGGCAGCAATGACGCCTTTCGGGATTTCCACTTCCCCAGCAGGACCCCGCAGAGTGCAGCCGGGAGTGCCTTCCAGATCACCGGACTCACGAATGGGAGCAGTGATGCCCAGCTTCCGGGCGTCAGTCAGGGAAATCTCCACCTGGGTTTCGGAACGGGTAGGTCCAAGAATGGACATTTTCATAGTGCCCTTGGGGCCAACTACTTCCACCTTTTCCTCGCAGGCAAACTGGCCAGGCTGGGAAAGGTCCTTCTTATTGGTGAGGGTAGCGCCTTTGCCAAACAGGGTTTCCAAATCCTGCTCGGACACATGTACGTGATGGGCAGATGTTTCGACCATTACTTTCACGGAAAGTTCCTCCTTTAAAATCGTCGTCAGTTTTCATCATTATTGTACTACTGACCACGGAAAATTTCAATGGCAATTTACAAGCTCCCCCGCCTGTGCTAGAATGTAGAAAAACCTGCTCCAAGGAGAACGCTATGCTAAACCATTGGAATGAACTGGAAGAAACCTGCCTTTCCTGTCAAAAATGCGGTCTGTGGGAAACCCGGAATCACGTGGTATTCGGCGTGGGAAACCCCAAAGCGAAAGTCATGTTCGTTGGGGAAGGCCCCGGCGAAAATGAGGACCTGCAAGGGGAACCTTTTGTGGGCCGGGGTGGACAGCTCTTAGACAAGATGCTGGCCGCCGTGGATCTGGACCGGAAAACAAACATCTATATTACCAATATCGTCAAATGCCGTCCCCCACACAACCGGGATCCCCTGCCTCAGGAACAAGAAGCCTGCATCGGCTACCTGCGAAACCAATTCGCTTTGCTACGACCGAAAATTTTGGTATGTCTGGGACGGATCGCCGCAATGAAGCTGATCAAGCCGGATATTAAGATCACCAAAGAACACGGCCTCTTCTTTGAAAAGGGCGATACTTTGATGATGGCGACGCTCCACCCCGCCGCTTTACTGCGCAATCCTGCTCAAAAGCCCGCCGCCTTTGAGGATTATTTGAATCTGCGAGCCAAAATCGACGAGCTGGGGTGCGATGTGGCCAAATATTGAAAATCCCAACCGTTCTGTTCCAAACGTAAAAGGACGCTCCCAACCGGAGCGTCCTTTGTCATTGTTCCGATTTAGTTAGCTTCTGATATTCCTGGGCGGTCATGGAATAGCAGCAAAGATCTTCTACCCGTCCGTCATAAAGGCCAGCGCCCCTACGGAGCGTCCCCTCATAGGTGAACCCGCATTTTTCAATCACCCGGCGGGAACGGCTGTTATAGGCGTAATGATTGATGGAAATCATCTCCAGGCCAAGTGTCTCAAAGCCATAGGCCAGTATCGCTTTAGCGGCTTCGGTCATGTACCCTTTTCCCCACTCTTCCCGGGAAAGCACATACCCCATTTCACGACAGTTTGGCACCTCTGGACGGCGGCCGTCCAGCATCAAACTGATGGAACCGCTGGCCCGTCCAGTCTCTTTGGGGACAATCGCCCAATTCATTTCCCCGTCCACGCCTTTGATCCAGCCTTCTAAAATTCCACGGGACTCTTCCAAACTCTCATGGGGTTTCCAACCAGCGTTGGGGCCCACTTGGGCGTCTTGACAATACCGATTAAAATCCGCCAAATCTTCCATACTCCAGGGCCGGAGAAGAAGACGGGCTGTCTCTAAAGTATCCATTGTTCTCTCTCCTTATAAGCTAAAACTCATTCGTTTTGGTCTGGTCTTCCCCGCTATCCGGCAGTGAGGAAGCAGCCGCTTCCCGCAGCTTTTTCCGGCGATACCAGAACTGGTCGGCCACCACAAATACGGCGCCTGCTATTACAACCAGGTAGTAGGTAAAAAAACGCCAGACCATCACCGCTGCGTACAGATCGTCATTGACAAAATAATTTCGGAAAAATGAAGAAAATCCGATTTCCTGGGCGCCTGACGCTCCAGGCATGGGCATGAAGGACACGGAAACTTGCAGCAGGCTTTGTACGGCTACAATCTCCACGTAACTCACGTTGTGATATCCAAACGCCAGAAAAATAAAGTAAATCACGCTCATCTGTAGAATGAACTGAGGTATGGACAGCAAAACCCCGGCGATCAGGCTTTTCTGTTTCCCTCTGAAATCGTCTGTGTAGCTGCCGAAATCCGCCTCAAACCGGTCAATGGACTCGAACAGGTTTTCCCGCTTCCGCAAAAACCGGAATTTTTTCGCCAGCCATTTGGCTATTCCACACAGCAAGTGGAGCACAGGCTTGATAAACAGCGAAAGAAAAAACAAAATAGAGATACCGTTGATGACCAATCCCAAAATGACAAATGGGATAATCCCCGGATTCTCCGCTACCAACTTCCCATACATGCCGGCAAAGGATACCGCGGAAACCAACACGAATGCGCATTGGAAACACACAAATTTCATAATGAGCACTGCTGTGGAAATCCCCACCGGCACCTTATCCCGCAAAAGATAGGCCGCCTGCATGGGCTGCCCCCCTGTGGAACTAGGGGTAATATAGGAATAATACAATCCAATCAGCGCGTTTTTCAGGCCGGTTGTCACCTTCACCCGATACCCTTGACTGCGCAAGAGCAGCCGGAATATCTCCCCTTCAAACAGAAAATATACCAAGCCCACAACTACCCCTAAAATCAAGTAGCCCGGGGTCAGATTCATGATAGTGTAAATAACGCTTCCGAATTTTTGATTGAACAGGCCGAACAACAGAACGGCAACAATTGTGGCTACAATATACAGCATGCTCCAGGGGATCCGCTTTTTCTCCTTACGCCCCTCTTTCATGAGGAACTCTTCCCCCTGGGAAAGCTCCGATTCCTTCTTTTCAAAATTCTCCATGATTCACCGTTCCGTTCTGAAAATGTTCTCACCCTTTAGGCTACTGCTAAAAAATCAATTATTTTTCACCTGTGGCAAGCTATCGCGCCGTTTATTGTACCACACCCTACTGTCCGGCGCAAATAACAGGGCCTTACAAGTTCCTTACGATTGCCCCGCCTGATCGTAGATGGCCTTTAGACCGTCTAAAAGCAGTGTATCGCTGCATTCCACTTTCCGGCGGCAATATTCCACCACCAATCCTGCCAAACCACCCGTTGCGATCACCCGGCAAGGATAGCCCAACTCTTCTTCCATTCTGTCACAAAGGCCGTCCAGCATGGCAGCTGCCCCGTAAAGCACCCCTGATTGCAAACACTCCGCTGTGTCCTGGCCAACCACATGAGCGGGGGGATCCAGGCTGACTGAGGAAAGCAACGCCGCACGGCTGGTCAGAGCGTCCAAGGAAATCCCTACGCCAGGAACAATGGCTCCCCCCACCATCACCCCGTCTTTGTCCAGCACTGCCAATGTTGTGGCGGTTCCCATATCCACCACAATGCAGGGGTAGGAATATAGAACCTTAGCTCCCACACAGCCAGCGATCAAATCAGGGCCGGTGGTTTCCGGCTGGGAGATCCCAATGGGAAAGAATTCCTTGACCGCTTCATAGTTGACAATCAGCGGGGACACAGAAAACAACTTCTTGACCGCGTGGGAAAGATATCCGGTCAGCTTGGGTACAACAGAACTGAGCACTGCCCCGGTGATATTGGCCCTGCGCACACCGTACAAATGCAGAATATCCCGCAGTTCTATGGCGTACTGGTCTTCCATACGAGATGCGTCGGTGGCCATGCGGGATACAAACCGCAAAGCGTCTCCATCAAATACGCCAACAGTGATGTTGGTGTTTCCTACGTCCAGCGCTAAAAGCATAAGGGATTCTCCTCTTTTTCCAGGTTTTTTGCCTCTTTCAGGCGTTTCATCTCTGTTAGTATAGCACAATTCCTTCTCTTACGGAAGAAATCCACAAGAGTTCTTTCCTAGATTTTCCCCTTTCTTTACAGATACCCCATATTAGAGGGTAGTCAAGGCTAACCCGTTGACTTTTCCCACTCGTTGTGCTAGTTTTTATAGTATAGACTAACTCAAAGGCTCAGAAGAGTATTCTAAGATTATTCAGGCCTTGTTTTCACCAGGATTTCCCGGTGTTTTTTGAGAAGAAAGGGGTTTTATCATGACATTGCAAGAGGGCAGTGCTGGTTCCCGCTATGTGGTAAAAAAGCTGGAACTTCCCGTCACCTTGGAACGGCGGCTTGAGGCATTAGGGCTGATCGAAGGCAGTATCATTTCTATCATGCGGAAAAAGCGCCATGGCGCAATGATTATCAAAGTCCGGGGAACGCGATTCGCTGTGGGCTGGGGGATTTCCACCCACATCACCGTGACAGCCGCTCAGTGAGTCCAGGGGGGAATAGGAATTTATGGCACATGAATTATCCATTGGGTTCGTGGGAAATCCCAATTGCGGCAAAACCACGCTTTTCAACGCCTATACGGGAGCAAATTTGAAAGTGGCCAACTGGCCCGGCGTTACCGTAGAAAAAAAAGAAGGCTTATTTCAATTTCACGACCATGAATACAAACTGGTGGATTTGCCCGGCACATACAGCTTGACATCTTACACCATGGAAGAACAAGTGACACGTCAATACATAT
>DXXH01000056.1 GCA_019416395.1 Clostridiales bacterium | reverse complement strand
GTTTTCTTTGTAATAAATGAAAAATTATTCATTTCGCCAATTTTTTAACAGCGAAAAATCCCACAAAATTCCTGGATCTTCTTTTGGCTGTACTGACTGTAATGTATATTTTTGCATATAAAAATCTCCCAAAACGCCCTTCCAGGTGGTTGACATCGCCACCCCCAAGTGCTATCATGTTGCTGTAAAATCATTCGGTATTGCTCTACTATTTTGGTTGCTATGTCAAAACTCATCTTACTGATCCGTTTTGACATAAAACATATTTTTTAGACTAATGTAAATCAGCCTAAAAAGTAGTACTAACAGTTAATTTGTTTTGGATCAAAACAGTTTAGCAAAACAAAGGGGGGATTTTTACTACCGCTAAACATGTAAAAAAACACAACGAGTAATGAAACGCCAAGATCCATTCATTGAATTATTCTTGACAGTCATTGCTTTCCAGAAAGGGATATCCCTTTCTGGCCAGTATATCCCTGATATACTGAGGTGTTTCGTTTCGCTGCGGTCTTGAGGAAAATCGAAGTAAGGAAATAATTCACAAGGAGGCACGTATATGAAAAAAAGATCAATCGCTGTGCTGTTGGCGATGGCTCTGGTAGTTACCAGCCTGTTCAGCGGCTGCGGCAACAACACCACGACTACCTCTTCCGGCACCACCAGCGGCACCGAAAGCTCTACTTCTTCCGGTACCACCGCTGAGGAATCTTCCACTTCCGGAAGCGGTACGCTGGCAGCAGCCGGCATGACCACTGAGGTCGGCACCCCCCGTGAGGAGACTCTGATCGTTGAGACTCAGACTCCCACGGACACTCCCGGACAGTTCAACACTTATATGATGGGCACCACCACTGGTATGGGTATCCACCAGCTGCTGAGCGCTCACATGTGGGAAATGGACTCCGTCAAGGGCGAGCAGTTCCCCGAGGTTGCCGCTGACATGGGCACCCCCAATGAGGACTACACCGAATGGACCGTTAAGATCCGCGAAGGCATCAAGTGGTCCGACGGCGAAGACCTGAACGCTGACGACGTGGTGTTCACCTTTACCATGATCAAGGAGAACTCCGGTATCGGCGCTTCCGCAGCCACCAACCTGTACATCGACTCCGTAGAAAAAGTTGATGACTACACCGTTAAGTTCAATATGACCGAATCCTTCCCCCGTCTGACCATGCGTTATGGCATCAGCGTGTGGGGCTGCGATTATCGTATTGTTCCCGAGCACATCTACTCCCAGCAGGCGGACGTGACCACCTTCAAAGATGAGAATCCTGTGGTGGCTGGCCCCTACATTGTGGAAGACTATGACCCCAACGGCGACTGGGTGCTGTATAAGCTCCGCGACGACTGGTGGCAAAGCACTCTGGGCGTAGTTGGCAGCGACTACTATGGTTTCACTGAAGACCAGAAGCCCGCTACTTATGTTTGGTTCCGCGCTCTGGGCGATTCTTCCACCAAGCAGATGCAGATGGTTTCCAACAACGTTGACGTTGCTTGCGAAGTCACCCTGGAAGAGTTCACCGCTATGCACGAGCAGAACCCCAACATCAACTGCTGGCAGGAAGATTTCCCCTATGCTTATCTGGACGATCCCGGCTCCAAGAGCTTGGTGTTCTCCCAGGGCCAGGGCGCTCCCTATGACAACGCTGACTTCCGCTGGGGCATCACTTTGGCCCTGAACATTGACGAGCTGTCCATGAACATCTTCTCCGGCGCTGGCCGTGCAGCTCCTATTCCGCTGCTGAACAACACTTCCTATCTGCAGGAAAACTACACCAAACCCATGCTGGAGTGGTTGGAGAACTTCGAGCTGGATCTGGGCGACGGCACTACCATTAAGCCTTTCGACACTGGTTACGCTGCTCGTATGGCAGAGGCTACCGGCGTTGAGGGTACTGACGAAGAACTGCAGGAACTGTTCGGTGTTGGCTGGTGGAAACATGATCCCGAAGCCGCCGAAAAGCTGCTGATCAAAGCTGGTCTGGAGAAGAAGGATGACGGCTGGTACTTCGATGGCAAGCCCTTCACTCTGGAAATGAGCTATCTGGCTGATACCGAATGGCAGGCTGGCCGTACCGTACAGGCCGCTTACAACCAGTTGGTCGCTTTCGGCCTGAACTGCAACATCTCTTCCAAGAGCCAGGCTACTTGGGACGTGGACGGCGGTACTGGTAACTACTATCTGGCTGGCTACTGGCCTTCCGGTGGTATCACCACTGACCTGTACTCCGCTCTGAGCGGCTTTGACAACCAGTTGATTAAGCCTTTGGGCGAAACCGGTTCCGGCCAGGGCTGCCGCTGGAATAACCAGCAGGTCTCCGACGACCTCCACGCTCTCGCCAACATGGACCCCTCTTCCGAAGAGGCTTACAACACCACTGTTGACCTGCTCCAGCAGGCTGTCATCGATATGCCCTTCATCAACGTGACCAGTGGTACTAAGTTCGTTCCCACCAACAGCACCTACTGGGAAGGCTATCCCGATTCTGAGAATCCTTACAACGGTCCCTGGTGGTGGTGGAGCTGCTTCAAGTATATGCTGCCCAACATTACCCCCGTTCAGGGCTGAGAAATGTTTTGAAATTAGGCATAGCCGCAGCACTAACATGATTTAAATGGGAGGAGAGGCGCGCGCCTGTGGAAAATAAGACCGCGCCTCTTTTTTCCTATTTATTTCTTTGCTTTCGTTCATCAGCGCCCCTTATTGTGGGCTTAACCCAGCTGCCCGTTAACTCCTAGAAAAGGAAGTGTAAATGTGAAATTCAAAACCTTCTTTTTGCAGCGTATTCTCGCGTGGGCATTGACGATTTTGATTGGTGTCACTTTCATTTTCTTCATTCCCCGTATGTTCCCTTCGGATCCCGTTGAAAACATGATTGCTCAGATGCAGTCCCGTTCCGGCAACATGGATCCTGCGGAAATTGAAGCGCTGCGCCAGTCTCTCCGGATTCAATTCGGTTTGGACGGCACCTTGTGGGAACAGTATACATATTTCCTGTCCCATGGCCTTCTGAGATTTGACTTTGGTCCCTCTTTGATGAGTTACCCTGAACCGGTAATCAGCATCATCGGCCGTAACCTGCCTTACACGCTGGGCTTGTCTCTGACTTCCACCGTGCTGGCCTGGATCATCGGCAACTTCATCGGCTTGTTGGCCGGCTTCCGTAAAAACAAGCGCTCTTCCAAGATTTTGGAAAGCATTGCCATCTGCATTTATCCTATCCCCTACTTCTTGATCGCATTGGTATTGCAGATTGTGTTCGCCTTTGTTTTGGGCTGGTTCCCCATTCAGACCACCCTGCTTACCAGAGGCACGTTCGCACAGTGGCTTGGCTCTTTGCTGCACGCTTCCGTGCTGCCGGCTCTGTCCATGCTGCTGCTGGGCACCGGCTGGTGGATCATCTCCATGAAATCCTTGGCCAGCACCACCGCTGAAGAGGATTATGTGATGTTCGCCCGCTATCGCGGCCTTTCGGAAGGCGCCATTGGCTGGAGTTACGTATTCCGCAACTCCATTCTGACTCAGATTACTGCTCTGGCTATGAGCCTGGGCGGCGTATTTGGCGGTTCGATCATGACGGAAATCATTTTCGGGTATCCCGGTGTAGGTACTTTGATCCAGAACGCCATACTCCAGTCGGATTACAACATGATTTTGGGATGTATCACTATTTCCATTGTGGCTATTTCCACTGCCACGTTGATCGTCGATTTGATCTATCCCTTTATCGATCCGCGAATCAGGTACGGTTAAGGAAGGGAGAATGTACATGAAAAAGTTTTGGAAAATAGCCAACGCTCGCTTAAAAATTGGCTTAATTGTTACTGCTTTCTTCCTGATTATAGGCTTCGTGGTGTATTATTTCCCCCACATTGACCCGTTCACCTTTAACACCTATCCCAACAAGCTGGGCGCTTCCGCGGAACACTGGCTGGGCACCACCAGCATGGGGCAGGACGTAACCTGGCTGTTGATCGAAGCGATCCACAATTCGTTGACCATCGGTTTGATCGTGGCCTTCCTGGGCACAGTTGTTGGTGTTTTGGTGGGCTTGCTGGCCGGTTTTACCGGTGGCGCATTGGACCGTGTATTGATGGTGATTACCGACACGTTCGTGGTAATTCCCTCTCTGCCCATCTTGATCATGATGACCTCTTTGATGAAGGGCAGTTCCACAGTATTTGTGATGGCGCTGGTGTTGGCGATGTTCGCTTGGGCCTGGCCCAGCCGGCAGATCCGGTCCATGGCGCTGAGCATTAAGGAACGTGATTTCATTCACACTGCTCGTTTCTCCGGTGAGGGCACCGGGCAAATCGTGGTGACGGAAATCCTTCCCTACGCTCTTACCTGGTCTCTCTCCAACTTCATGAACGCTACTCTGTCCGCAATTGGATCTGAATCCAGCTTGGCCGTGCTGGGCCTCTCTCCCGGCAACCTGGTTTCCCTGGGCAACATGATCCAATGGGCCAGAAGCTATAACGCCATTTTCAACAAGCAGTATCTGTGGATTGGCGCTCCCATTGTGGCTACTGTGATTCTGTTTATTGGCCTGTTCTTGCTGATCACGGGCTACAATGATTATCTATCCATGAAGAGAGGCAGGTAACGAATATGCTTAAAATCGATCATCTGTCCACTTCTTATAAAACGATTGACGGAGACGTCCACGTCATTAAAGATTTGGATTTTGAAATCTACGAAAACGAGATCTTCGGCATCGCCGGAGAGTCCGGCTGTGGTAAAACCACTTTGTTGAAGACCCTTTATGACATCGTGGAATTCCCCTTGGTGATTGACCAGGGTAAAGTAATCCTCAGCGGCGAAAAGAATGGACAGCCCTTTTCCTTTGAGTCTGGCCAGATCCGGAAGACATGGTGGAACAACATCTCCTATGTCCCCCAGGCTGCTCAAAGTGTTCTGAATCCCATTGTTCGACTGAAGAAGCAATTTTTGGATTCCATTCCCAAGAGCCAACGGAAGAATGAGACTCCGAAACAGACCCTTGAACGGGTAGCAAACTACCTGGAAGAGCTGAGCCTATCCCCCGACGTGCTGGAAGCTTATCCGTTCCAGTTGTCCGGCGGTATGCGCCAGCGGGTAATTATTGCTTTGGCCACCTTTATGTCCCCCAGCGTGATTCTGGCCGACGAGCCAACCACCGCTCTGGACGTTGTGGTGCAGAGAGGTATTTTGATGATGCTGATGCGGTTGCAGAAGCAGCTGAAAAATACGCTGGTAATCGTCAGCCACGATATGGGCGTACACTACCAAATTACTGACCGCATGGCGATCATGTATTCTGGAAGCATTGTAGAACTGGGGAAGACTGAGGACATTTTCAGCAATCCCGTGCACCCCTACACCACCATGCTGGTTGGCTCTCTGCCCCGTGTAGGCGACAAGAGCCAGAAAGTGGGTATTCCGGGACGTCCCCCGGCCCTGACCAATCCCCCTCCGGGATGCCGGTTCGCCCCACGTTGCCCCCACGCCACCGATCGGTGCCGTCAAGAGGTGCCTCAATTCCGTGAGGTTCAGCCGGGACGTTTTGCGGCTTGCCATCTTCTAAACGAGGAGGTGCAGAAGAATGGCTGAAAAATTGTTAGAGCTTAACGGCATCAGCAAGATCTTCCGAATTGGCGGTATGATCCGTGGTAAAAAGCTGGTAGCCGTTGACGACGTAACCCTTTCCATTGATAGCGATAAACCTGTAATCTTATCTATTGTGGGAGAATCAGGCTGCGGTAAATCTACTCTGTGTAAGATGATACTGCGTCTGCACCGTCCAGATATGGGTGACATCATCTTGGACGGAAAGTCGTATCAGGATAAAAAAGGATATAATCCTCTCCAGTTTAAACTGGACGTTCAGCCTATATTCCAGAACCCCTATGATTCGTTTTCCGCTCGTAAACCGGTGGATTCCTACTTGTTCAACACGGCCTTGCGCCTTGGTATCGCCAAGAACCGGGACGAGGCTTCCAAGTTGGTAGATGAAGCGCTGAAGAGCGTTGGTATGTCTCTGGCAGTGGTGAAGAACAAGTATCCCACACAGTTTTCCGGCGGCGAATTACAGCGTGTTTCCATCGCCCGGGCATTGATCACCCGGCCGAAGCTGATCATTGCCGACGAACCTGTCGCGGCTATTGACGCTTCCATGAAGATGAACATTGTAAACTTGTTCAAGGAATTGAAAGACAAATACAACGTTTCCTTCATCTACATCACGCACGACCTGTCAACTGCCTATTACGTATCCGATTACATTGCTACCTTGTACCGTGGTTGCCTGATCGAGTATGGCCCTGCCAAGGACATCATGGACGAGCCTGCTCACCCCTATACAGAGCTGCTGATGAATGCAGTTCCCAGGGTTGGCGACAAATGGAAAGAGGATCTGTCACTTCCGGATATGGAAGACAAGGAGTATTCCATTTCTTACTGCAAGTTTGCTCCTCGCTGCCCCTACGCAACGGAAGAATGCAGAAAAGAACGGCCTGCAAGAACCAGTATTGGCGAGGGCCGCGAGGTAATGTGTTTCCATCCTTTGATCCACAAAGATGCGAAAAAGGCGTGACCGCCTGGTTTTGACCGGTCTTGATGGAAAGTCAGGAATCTAGGTTCTCAAGCTTGTAAATTCAGCGAGAATCGTCTATAGCTTATCCCCTCTGATGCATAAAGCAGCATTAGAGGGGATTTTTTTGCCTCGCTACCAAGAAAACAGCCCGATCCCAAGCAAGCAGAAGCATAGCAAAAGGCGCATAGACATAAGCGAGAATCCTCCCGCCGGTCTATGCGCCTTTCCTCACAAAGGGAAACAATTGTATTTTTGTTGCCTTGCCGCTATGGCTTCTTGAAAATCTCAGGAAAACAACTGAGTCCAAAGCCAAACAATCGCACCAATTTCCACTCCCAACACCGCTACACGCCACAAAATGGAGAGAATCCGCTTCCGCCCCGTGGAATCATCGTTTTCCATCCCCCGGGCGGATACAGCTTCCGCTACTTGCAATTCCGGCGCTTTCACAACAAAAGGCTTTTTCTTCCCTGTCTGAGCTTGTTTTCCGTCTGTTCTGTTTTCACCAACATGGAGATTGTCCTTTGCCATTTCTTTCCCCTGGGAAGTGCTTGAAATGGGCTCAAAATCAGGGAGCTCCTTGAGGGTTTGTTCCGGTTTTTCCTGCAACGAGGATTTGCTTTTCGAGTTACTACTCAACTCCTGCATCGCTTCATTTAAGTCAAACACCTGGGTGCCGGTTGAGGGGCTCTCCTGCGATTCCACGGCAGGGAAAGAGATTGCGTCCACATCGAATACAGGGCCATCTTGGTTGGGATCCTTTTGAGAAGCAATTTCCGTTTGGGGCAGATCCCACATTGGTGTCTCTGTCAACGTCTTCCCTGATGAACTGTCCTTTATCCTCTCAGGAGACTGGAAGTTATTGTTCTGGGAGTCCTGCTGCTTGGAATGGGAAAAAGGCGCTTTCCCCGCTGACGTGGGAGTATGCCCAGTGCCTTCTAGTCCCGGTGCAGAAGTTTTGGGTTCCGTGTTCGGGAAATTCTCCACCATGTTTAAAGAAAAATTTTTGGAAAAGGACTGAGATTCCTTCCCTTGAGAGACGGGAGCAGCGTCCTGCTTTCCACCACAGTATTTGCAAAAAAGAGCGCCGTCTGGCAATTCCTTTTGACAATGAATGCACTTCATCTTTCTCAACCTTTCTATAGGGCAAACTGGTTAAAATATAGGACAATTAAATAGGAACTGATCTTCATACCGGTATTCCCCTGACCATGGATACGGATTTTGGAATATGGGATCTTCTATAGAGGGAATCGTCAAAGTACACCATACATCGTTATTGTTCAATTCACGCTCTGTTTTTCCATAGGTACCGTCTTCCCGTAAAGTCCAATCACTCGCCACCAACTTCCCATCGCGAATCTGGAACGTGAACCGGGCAACATACAGATTTTCCGGATCGTAAAAAATCTGATGTACCACGGTTCCCTCTTGGATCTTTTCTTCCGCTGTGCCATCTAACGTCCCGGTAATCTGGGTGTAACTCTCGTATTCCGAATCCTCTTTCTCCCCCACTTCGCCCAAGTAAAATGTGCCATTCCCTACCATAACACCTTGGCTCCACTCTCCTTCGGCCCAGATATAGGTTGTCAGATTGGGACCAACTGTTTGCAGCGCGATGCGCACTCCCTTACCGTCGGGAACACCATTTTTGACAGAACCATAGTAGAACCGGGAAACATTGTCTGTAATTAACGCTGTGCCGGTATACGCTTCTGAAAACTCGTCACCGGTATAGGGGACTTCCGTAATATCCTTCCAGTTCTTCCCCTTTTCCGACTCCCACAGCTCATACCACTTCTTGAGAATCTGGCTGGATTGTTTCGCATCTTTCTCCTGAAGCGCTTGGAACATCTCCTGAAGCATATCGCCCTGCTCTCCTGTCAAAGCAGGTTCCGGCGTAGGCGCGACTGTTGGGGTGGGTGTATGTTTTGGTTTCACAGTTGGAGTGGGGGTAGGCTTCTTGGCCTTCGGCGTAGGAGTAGGGGTAACTTTTGCTTTTGGCGTGGGGCTGGGTGTAGCCGCATGGGGCGACGGGGAAACCGACGCCTGTACCGATGGAGAAGGTGCAAGAGAAGGCGCAACCGACACTTCCGAAACCTCAGAAGACTCCGGCTCCGGAGTGGCTGAAGGCTCTATGGAAGGAGTATTTTCCGGCAGCAAAGAACTCTCACTTTCCACTGTAGATTCCGAGGAATTGTTTTCTGGCACCGGGCCTTCCGCAATCCGCATCTTCATGCCCCCGTACAGCAAAAAGCCAAAAAGTACCGCTGTCGCCACGCAAATCAGCCCATTCATGGTAATCCGGGCGATTTGCCATCGATATTTTTTCATGTTCCATCAGCTCCATCTCATGTAACTAAAATCAAATCACCACTTCCGGAGAACAGATTTATCCAGGTATTCCGCCGTGCACCGGAAGCCATACAGGCAGACAGGTTTACATGGAACTTTCCGAATCTACCAAAGACGCAGACGATTCCACGGAAGATGTCATAGAGGACGCCGAGGATTCAGAACCCGTTGTTTCCGCTTCTGACGGCTCTAAAGGCTCTATCTGAAGCAAAAACAGGCAAAGGGCCATTCCGCCAATTGCCACCGCCAACAACACCATCAAGGCATTGAGGGCTTTGATCCAAAATGGCTGATCCCCACTTTGATTTTGGACGTTCATACTTTTCCTCCTCACTTAGCCCTTAGGAAATGGAAACAAAACGGCTCTTTTCCGGGCAAACCCACTATGGCTTCGCCAATCCCCAAACGCTGGATATCCCAATCTTCCACCACGTAAGCGTCCCGGACGTTTTCCACAATTCCTCTTCCCTGCACTGAGGCAGTATAGATTTCCTTTTTCCGGTTATGCCCATGCAGGTTTTTGATAAACTCCACAGAAGCTGCATCATTCACCCGAAAACAGATGCTGGTCAAGAATCCGGAAAGAATGCTGTTTGCCCGGGCCTGCCCGTAACACTCTGTCATTTGCTCCACATTTTGAAGGCCTATCATAAATTTCACGCCCATACTGCGCCCGAAATTTACCGCGTCATCTATATGAGTCAAGTTGGGAAGTAACCGGAACTCATCGACCACAAAATACACATTGCCTTCGCTCTTTTTCCGGCTGAGCGCTTCCTTGATCGCTAAATCAAAGAGAAGGGAATAGACCGGTGTTAGAGTCTCTCCTACACTCAAGTCATACTCCACAAAGATCATCTTCCCGCCTTTCTGACGGATCAGATTCCGCATGGACAACTGTCCCCGCCGCTTAAAATTTCCGATAAACAGTGTCCGCACCTGTTGTTGCAGCTCCGACAACACACCCTGGGTTTGCCCGGATTTGTCATCGTAAATGTAACTGGTCATAGCCTTTAAATCCTCATGCTGCTGAAGCATTTGCCGCAGCTGAGATGTGGGCATCGCGTCGATGAACTGGCGCAACGCCAGATTGTCACAATAATAGTCCTCTTGATTCCTGCTAAAATGGGTCAATATGGCTCCGAAAAGGTCTTTCGCCGCATTTGGAAAAAAAGGCTGAGTGGTATTTTTCAGCTTCTCTGCAAACAATGAAGTGGAAATCTCGTTGATCGCCACTTCCATGTCTTCCCCTGGCTCCAATTCCTGAAACAGGTTCCAATAATCAGGACCTTCGGAACCAGTGGCAGTACTATCATTGCTGATGACAATATCCCCTTTTTGATAAAAAGAGTTGTAAAAATCCCCCTTCGTATCAAATACCACCATGACGTCCTGCTGCGTCATGGACCGGCGCAATTGGCTGATGACCTGGTAAAAGGCGTTGGTTTTCCCTGTGCCGATTCCCCCCAGCAGCATCATATGGCGGCTGAGAAGCTGCTCGTCCAAAGGCACCATAGTGCGCTGCCCTTGGTTGTCTACGCCAAATAAAGCACAGCAAGGTTTGCCAATAGGATATTCCACTGGCAGGCGCTTGAGTTCATTCCCATCAAACACTTCAATCTGTTTCATCGATTGATATCCTCCTCTGGGCCATCATGGTTTTGACCTCCTCCACCAGACCAACCATCCTGATCTTTCCCTTCCTCTTTGGAAGAGGGTTCCGCCTGGTTATTTTCCTGATCCTGGTCTCGATTCGCTCCACCCCCATCAGGCCCGTCCTTCGTGGCTTCTTTGTTCTCCTCTTTTTTTAACCAGGGGGATTCCCGGGACTGGTCTTGATTGATCCCGTTCTCCTTCTGTTCATTGAGGTCATCCCGAGCATTTTCCTTGTCTTTGGTTTCCTCTCCATCTTTATTTTTCAACCAGGGAGATTCATGCGAATTATTCTCCTGTTGTTTCTCCGGGTCTGTCTCCTGAGTGTTGGCGGCTCCCTTGGTGTTATCCTGGTTTTCCTCTTCCGTGGACTTGGGTACCTGGGAAACATCTTCGTTTTGGTTAGTCACCTGCTGTTTCTCCAGGTCCGTCTCCTGGGTGTTGGCGGCTCCCTTGGTGTTGTCCTGGTTCTCTTCTTCCGTGGACTTGGGTACCTGGGAAACATCTTCGTTCTGGTCGGTCCCCTGCTGTTTCTCCGGGTCCGTCTCCTGGGTGTTGGCGGCTTCCTTGGTATTGTCCTGGTTCTCTTCTTCCGTGGACTTGGGTACCTGGGAAACATCTTCGGTCTGATCTGTTCCCTGCTGTTTTCCCAAATCCGCTTCCTGGGTATTGGCAGACTTTGACTTTGCGCGGGAATCACTGGTGGCCTCTTGCTCCATTTGCTCAATTTCTTCCCTGGTAATTCCATGAGCTTCCAGCTGCTGATCCATGGGATTTGGAATGTCATCGTAGCCAAAATCGTTATCCTGGAACTGGCTCATATCCTCATTAGTCCAAGAAAAGTGATCCTTTCCCAGTAAATTGCCTTCGTTATCGTAAACAGAACGGGTAACCATAAACGCTTCTGGCCTGTTCTTGGAACTTGACAGGAAATTTGACCCTTCCAGCTGAACACGATACCCCTCTTGCAACAACTGGTGATTTTCCCGCTCAAATGCTCTGTAATCCCGCGTATTTACCTTGCCGTTCATGGGAACCAGGTTATCCACTTTTCCAGAACCGCCTTCTTGGGCTGACAGCAAATGCCCTGCATGATCGCCTTCGTATTTTCCAGGCAAATTATGCTGGTGGCTATAAGAACGCTGTCCTGGTTCCGAAACGCCCCGTAAATCCGCCGACCAAGAACGGATTGCACCGTTTTCATCGGTTTCATAGGTTCCTTTTCCCGACTGATACCGGTTGTTCTTTTTCAGCGTGTATGTTCCATCAAAGGGATCCTTGTCATTTCCTTGAGAAGTCCAATAATGGGAATCCACCTGGGCTTCTGCTTCTTTTTTCGCTTTTTCCCCACTCTCCGCCTGTTTGCCACCGGTAAGAATTTCAGCTCCATCTTCCAAACCGCCAGAAAAAGTCTCCAACGGGGAAGGAATCTCGCCCAACCGCTCCGCCGGTGTTTTTCTCTCCAAATCGCCGGATAAGTTGTTTTCCACATTGCTCAGGACTTCCTGGGACTTCACCGGCGTGTTCTGGGATAAAGGTGGAGTTTGCTGTTTTCTCCAACTGAAATTCTCCGGCTTTACCCCATACTCTCTCAGTGTTTGATCTACCCTACTATCCGGTTCTACAGATTGCACCGCTTCCGTTTGGGGAGTGGAATTCATCATCTCTTGAAGAAGCTGTTGAATCTCTCTCTGATCCTGGGCTGCTTGGGCAGTATTGGTCGCCATCACCATCAGACCAGAAATGGACAAAATCAATTGATTGAGCCACGCACCCATTTTAACCTCTTCCTTTACCGCAAAAAGTACAATTCCGCTTCTACCATTTTCAAAATCTCTTCCAGCAGCGCTTTACTCCCTTCAGGATTCCTGGCGCCTGGCAGCACCCGCGCCAGCGTCTTTTCCAATGTATTCTGGCCATTTGCGGCAAGCCATAGAGAACGCTGAATCGCAGTCAAGGGAATATACCGCCCACCTAAGCATACTTGGTCCCCCTTTTCACCGGGTACGCAATACCCTTGGCGAACAGGACGGAGTTGGGAAAGTATCTGCAAAAGTTCCTGGGGCGTTTCCGCTTTTACCACCGCTCCCAAAGCCTCTAGTTTTGAAATCTCTGGTTCCCACTCCTGGGGATATTCCTGTAGCTGGAACAACCGCCCCCACAGAACGGCCTGTTCTCCTTCCAGCACCAGTGTGCCACTCTTCAGATCCACGGTTTCTACCGGGCCAGTCTTTCCAATTTCCAAGCGCAATGGGTATCCTATCCCTACCGCGTAACTCATGAAACCGTCTCCTTGGCAGCTTCTTCCCGGAACACACGCCACTTGTCAATACCATAATCGCCACGCTGTTGGATATCATTGATAATAGCGCCAATTTCCTTCATAGCCGCTTCCGCATCCTCAGCTGGCAACAATTCCGGAGCCCATTGCAGTCCAAAACGCTGCTGGCTATGCATTGCGATGGCTTCCGCTGTACCAGTCTTGCACATAATACTTAAACTGATGACAGACTTGGTAGACGCCATAATCAAATAGACAAGTGCTAGTACGCCGAAAATCAGTCCCAAAACCATAAACATTCCTGTAAAAAAGCCATTTTGCTGCATGACAAAATAGGGAATCAAATGGATCGCGCTGCCTAAAGCCAATCCGTTAAAAAGGATTCTAAACCGGTATCTCCGGCGAGGAAGCAAGAACAAGCCTACTACACCCACAATCGTCAAAATCACCGGCAAAACCCACTCCACTTGCGTCAAACCTATCACAACCCCACTAATTACGAAATAAGAAATCAGAAGGGAGATAAAGAAATCAAAAAGTCCAAACCGAATTCCCCGGGAAATATTGACACCGGAAATTTCATCCATGGAATACTCCGATTCCACCTGGGTGCGGCCAAAAAAGGAACGCCCTGACGCCCGGAAAAGGATCCGCTTATTGGTAACCATCAGCCGGCCCTCTGCCCACAGTCCTTGCACCCGGGATCGTAAATCCGCTATATGGTACTGCTTTACCGGGACTTCGTCCTCGCAAGAGGCAATCAAATCCGGCACAATCCATTTTCCACGCTCGTAGTAGTCCTGTCCTTTATCGTAATCCACATCTCGGATTCCCAGCAGATTCCAAAAGGAAATCCCCACTTTTCCGTGATTCCCTTGAAAGCTTTTCCAAGGGGTATTTCCCCCCTGGATCCGGCAGGGACAGATTGCCCCATCTGGCAGCTTTCGACCGCATTTCACACAATATCTGGCCATCTCAATTCCCTCCTCAAATATCTACAAAGAAACTGACCAATTTCCACTGGCCGTCCTGGTACTCCACTTGCATGGAAACGTCGCCGCCCCAATCGTCGTCGTCTTCACATTGGCATACATAAGTAAGCTCACAGTTTACCAAGCCGTTATCCGGGTCCAGCCACGCGTTCGCCAAATCCGCCGATTTCACCTGCATCTCTCCGCGCCGCGACTCACGGTATGCGCGGTCTTCCTGGAGACGCTGGAAGTTTTCTCCCACTTCTGTGTCATTCCGCTGGGAAATTGGAAGATTGGCATTCCCTATATTTCCTCCCGGTACTGCTGCATCAAACAGAGCCGTAAAATATTGGGTAACGTCTCCCAGTTCCGCATCTGTCAATGAGGTCAAATCCACCTGGCAGTTGGAAACCAAGTCATACTGACTGCCGTTGCTTAGGTTTACCTCCAGCGGAGCGCACTGGTATACAGGGTGTTCCATGGAAAGGGTATGATTCCCCGCAAACACCATGGGAAGCTGGAAAAGGCCATTTTCGTCCTGCTCCGTTTCGACGGCAACATCGTCCAAAAACAATTTGGCTCCAGCAGGGGCTCTTACCAAACAGTCGTCGGCTATCAACCCTTCCATAGACACCTTATATTCATCAAACAACAGAAGTTGTTTTCCACTTTTCACCAGAGTAACCGTCATCTGCGATGGGGCGGAAAGCGTGGGGGTAGAATACTCCACTGTGTATGTAGAATACAGATCGTCTTCCACCATGCTTGGGACAGGCTCGATCCGATAATCCAAATATTCGTCGGGAGACCACATGGTTTCCGCCATAGTTGCAAAAGCCTCTTTAGTCAAAAACGGGGAATCCGGCAGATACAACTGCTGGTATACCCCGTTCCAATTGGCATTCATATAACTTTTAAAATACTGTTCCACAGAACGCTTAGGGGACACCAAATAGCTCACAAGAGACAGTCCGACAGTCAGCAGCAGAACCACACAGACCACCGCTCCACTTACGATCAAATGGCGGCGGACAAACCGAAGCACTTTTTCCAACCAAGGCAGCAGTTGTCCCTTCCAGAACACCCCGGCCCGGTTCATTAAAAATTCTGGCCAAGTAACCGTTTCCGGTTGGTCATCTTCAATCACTTCCCCGCAATACAGGCAGAACTTGGCATCTCCATCGTTTTGTTCCCCGCATTTTGGACAATACATGACGCATTCCTCCTCGATAGTTTCCACATATATTTCATCAGTCCCGCAGTTCTTTTCGGATACGGGACAAAGAGACTGCCGTGATTCCCAAAAAAGAAGCAATATCTTTATAATTTACCCTGCCGTCCAGTTCCGGGTACTCTTTCAAAAACCAGGCATATCGTTCTTTCGCCCCATACTGTGTCAACATCAACTTGCACTCCCAGTGCTTTTTAAGAGAACGGCGCAAAAACCAGTTGTAAAGTTTTAGCACCTCAATACTTTCTCTTTGAAGCTCTGCCAAACATTCCAAAGGCAACGACACCAATTTGGAAGTCTCCAACGCTTCCAAAAAAAGCGCAGCAGGTCCCTCTAAATCCAGGCTTGCCACCAGAGGAGTTCCCGGCTCAAAAACAAAGCAATCCGTGATCTCCTTTCCCCCGTGGTCCAGATAATATCCCCGGATTAAGCCCTGTTCCAGAAACTGAATGGAATCACTGGAATCTCCGATATGGACAAAAACTGTCTTTTTCTGCACTTCCCGCTTCTCACTCCGCATGTTGGCGATTTTCAGAACGTTCTCGTCTGTAATTCCCAGTACATCGCGATAAAAGGGGATAAAATCCATCTCTTTGTTTCCCATCTTACACCCCTCAAAATTCTCTTCTTCCTTCATGTCTGCTTGGAGAGCCCCGTCCGCACCCGGGAAAGCTGCACCGGTGTCATACCTAGAAATGAAGCAATGTGCTTGTGTGTCACTCGGTCAATCAGTCCAGGATATTTTTCCAAAAACCAGAGGTACCGCTCCCGGGCCGAATACTGCGCCAAGGTGATTTTACTCTCCCAATTCACCTGTAACGATATTTGCAGCAGCCGGTTGTACACCGCGATGGCGTTTGGGTTATCTTTCAAGAGTTCAAATAGTACAGAGACAGGGATCGAAATCAACGTGCTGGTTTCCAGGGTTTCAATGCAAATGGGCGAAGGCATATCCAGATCCAAACAGGATACCGCAGGTGTCCCCGGCCAAATTCCAAAGCAATCTGTAATTTCATTCCCTTTCCGATCCAGGAAAAATCCCCGCACAAGACCTTCCTCTAAAAAGCTGACAGAACTGATGCACTCTCCAATATTCTGCAATATTTCCCCTTTTTTCACAGTAAACCGCTTGCTGTGTGGAATCAGCTTTTGAACCAGATCTTCATCGGAGATATACAGGATATTGCGATAAAAATCTCCAATCTCCATATTCTCCCTCCTTACTTCTCAATTTTTAATTTTACAAGGAATAGGCAATTATTTCATTAACACATGTTAATGATGTACTAAAAATAGAAATTATTTTCCAAGATAAAACTCCAGTTGTTTTCAAGGGAATTTTGTTTTATTTCTTTGAGATCCATATTACCACATTCCCACCAGCCTCATCGCTTTATAAACCTTTCTATTGTGCTTATATAAAACAGAAAAATCTCCCAGTTTTGGAGAGAAACTAAAAAATATGGAAAGCGCCAAAACACATTGGCGCTTTCCATATTTTGTCGTATAATGGATTTAAATCACTTTCACTTTAAGGGCCTCCGCCTTTTTCAATCATTTTCCCTTGGCAAAATTGTAGAGCATTTTTTCTTTTAAATTCTCCACATTCTCTCCCAAGAGCTCCGCAATTTTATACGCGAAAGGATACGGCGTGGCTGGTCCCTGGCTGGTAATGATGTTTTGGTCCACTACCACCACTTCCGGGACAAAAATCCCCCCTGTCAATTTCTCCTCGTACCCTGTGTAGCCAGTGACCCGTTTTCCTTGGATCACACCAGCCGCCGCCAACACCAGCGTTCCGGAACACATGGCCGCCACATACTTTTTTGCCTCATTGAAAAAACGCACCATTTCCAGAACTTCCGGGTTGCCCAGGAGATTCGCTCCGCCAGGCCTTCCCCCTGGCAAAATCACCACGTCGTACTCCTTCACTTCTGGTCCGAAAGGCTTGTCCGCTTTCACTTTCATGCCGTGCATGCCAGTCACAAATTCCTCGTCAAAGTAGAAGGTGGAGCAGTGGATCCCAGCTCTTCGCAGAATATCCACAATTGTGATGGTCTCCCCTTCCTCAAATCCTTGTGCCATCAGGACCGCCGCTTGTTTCATATCATTCTTCCTCCTCAAACGCGTTATAGTACACCAT
>DXXH01000055.1:6739-17672 GCA_019416395.1 Clostridiales bacterium | reverse complement strand
ATACGCTGACGGTACCCTATGAAGTGACCACCATGACTTTTGACGCCGAGGCGTCCGAAGGAGCGGTTTACCGGGTGAACCGGAAGAACCTGGGAGCAGGCGGCAGCGACACCCTGTTTACCATCACCGTGACGGCGGAAGATGGAGAAACAAAAACCATATATCAGGTAACGGTGCACAGAGGAGAAAAGGAAACTTCTGTAAGTGCGGACTCCACTCCAAAACCTGCGACTGGAAGCCAGAACTCCAAAAATACAAGCGTTTCCCAAACGGATCAACCGGATAACTCCCAAAGTTCGGGTTTAGGAGAGACCTCTGCGTCCGGCACAGATGAGGAAATAATTCCAGTAGCAGGACTGACAGATACTGGCTCTGGCCCCGGTTCCGGGTCTGGCGAAAACGGCGGCGAGGGGACAGAAATTACGGAAGGCAATCCCGGTGGCGTTGTGTTCCAAAATGGAGACGCTTCCTTGGTGCCGGGCATGATAGCCATGCTGTTGTTTGTGTTGTTCTGTTTTCTTTCCGGTCCTTTGGCTAAGGGGTTGGCGAAACGATTCCCAGGAAAACAGCCGTCCGCTATTTCTGATGAGAACAAGACGAAACCATAAATAATAAAAAAAGAGGCCTGCTCCCAGTTTTCAGGGGGTAGGCCTCTTGGCTTATTTTTGTTGAGCTTTCCGAAGGCGTTTCTGTACACGAACGTCACGACCCAGAAATTCCAGCTTGCCGTAATAACCGGTGACTCGGGAAGCAAACCGTTGGGAGTACCGTTCTTCCAGCTCCTTTAAAGAGAGATTGGTGCTGATGATGGTAGGCTTATTTGCCAGCATTCTGCTGTTGACCACGTTGTAAAGCGCAGCGTTTACATATGATGAGGAAAACTCAGTGCCCAGGTCGTCCAGAATCAGCAGATCGCATTCGATCAGCTGGGAATTGGTATCCCCGTCTTCGGGTAAGTCCCGGTCAAAACGTTCCCGTTCCAGCGCAACTGCAAAGGTTTGGGCAGAGCCGTAAATCACGCCAAAGCCTTTTTCCAGAGCCTTCCCTGCAATCGCCAGGGAAAGATGGGTTTTTCCCAAGCCGGTGCCACCTTTAAACAACAGGCTGGGGGAATCCGCCCGGAATTTTTCGGCATAACTCTGACAGGCCCGGAACACTTTTTCCATCTGACGCAGGGTTTTGTCGTCTTCCTTGTAGTAATCCAGGGAGAAACTTTCAAACGTACAGTTTTCCAGGGGAACACTCATACTCAATTTGTCATAGGCCAAACGGCGCTGAAGGTTTTTTAAACAAGAGCACATGCGGCCGTCCACAAAGCCCGTGTCACGGCAGTGGGAACAGTGATATTGAGGGGTGACGTCGGCTTCTGTGAAATGGTACTTCTCCAAAAGCTGGCTGTATTCTTCTTTTAACGCCAGCCCGCGGTCTTTCATGCGGGTAATTTCCGCCCGCACATCGCCACCTGCCAGCACGGCTTTCGCGGCGCCAGCAGCATTTTGGGCCATTTCTTCCCGGATTTCCCGGGCCCGGGGGCATAACTCGTAAAAGCGGTCCCGGCTTTGTTCGGCAGCGTCTTCCGCTTGGCGCTTCCGGCGTTCCAATTCCAGGCAGGCTTCCTGATAGGTTTTGTTCCCATATCCCATAATTTACAGCTCCTCTGGCAAATCGAAGAAACTCATTTTTTCCAGTTCCTCAATGTCATAACTCTTGGCGGCTTCCCGGTCTTCCTTTTTCTTGGCTTCCAAAGATTCCAGTTCCTGAAGGTTGCGCACACCATTCTTGTGCCAGCCGTCCAAAACCTTGTTGATGTAATTTACGTTGAATTTTCCCGTATTGTCCGCGCACCGTTCGTAAGCGGCGGAAAGCATTTCCGTGGTAAATTTCCATTCGTATACCCAACGGTACGCGGCGTCTTCTTCCTTCTTCGTGGGAGAACGGCGGGGTAGACCTGCCGCGGACTGAACCTTGGCCCATGCCTGACGGCGCTGGTCCAGGTCTTGCAGTTTGTTTTCAGCGGCTTCCAAGGTGAATACACCGCTTGCGGCCCAGTCCCTGGCTACGGAATCAATGTAAGCAGTACCTGTTTTGCCCACGTCTTTGGCGTAGTGTATGAGCATGACCACCACTTCCACAGGCAGTCCATAGTCGTCGCAGATCGTGAGCAAAGTGGCTGCCATAGCAGGGGAAATGGTTTTTCCAAAGGTGGTTTCCGTTTCCTGCATGAGAAAGCGGATTTCTGCGGACTCGCTCATGCGGGCCGCCAAATGCTGGGTATCCGGGCGTATCAAGCGCTTTTTGGGGGGGAGCTGGGCCGGTTCCTTGCTGGGCGCTGGCGGAGTGGGCTCTTGTGCGGTGACCACTGGCTCAGCTGTGGAAGCCGGGGAAAGTTGGCCGTCTTTTCCGGCGAGCAATCCCTCTTGAACCCAATAGTCCAGTGCGTCCAGAACCGTGTCCAGATCCGCGCCAAGGGTTTGGGACAGGGTTTGGGGAGAAACAGATTCCCCTCCGTGCCGCAGCATCCAGAGAAGCACTTGCAGTTGTTCTTTTCCGGCCATTTTCAAGTATCGGTCCACCAAGGCGGTAGGAACAGCGAACACACTGTTCCAGGGGCCCATATGTAACGTGTAATCCATTGTGTTCCTTCTTTCCTTGGAAAATCCCCGGTCACCAGCGTTCCGCCTAAAACGGATGGTCCTGGCCCTATGGGGAGTAACGATTGACGTGTCCAAAAGCTTGGACTATTATAGCACAGAATCCTCATGGAAAAAAGCGCAAATTCATCTTGACTCCATGTTTGTTTTCCTGTATAATAATTTAGCGTTCCAAGTTTGGAATGGGTGATGGTTTTTATATTCCGGCATGTTGATGGTGAAGCACTTGTGTCACCGGTGGATCACTTGTCCTAGAAACTTTCAACTTACTTTATGCTGGTGTGGCTCAGTCGGTAGAGCAGCTGATTCGTAATCAGCAGGTCAGCGGTTCAAGTCCGCTCACCAGCTCCAAAAGCGGTAAAGTCCATTTGGGCTTTACCGCTTTTTGTTTTGCCCATGAGGAAAAGTTTGTATACCATATTATATTAGCTTATATTAGCAAATCGGGCGGTGATATTTTCACTCTTTATTTGCGTTTTTTTAAATCACTCTGGAGAAATAGAAAACAATGTGGTATGATTAATAATTGCAAACGCAACGAAATTTAATTTCGCTGTTTTCCAGTGTCCCAATCCGTGAGTGGCCTTTTCTATTGAAAGAGACGGCTAAAAGAGACTACGTTGTTCTAAAACATTTCCTCAACTATGGTCCTATGACCGGAAAGCCCAGGTGTAGCGTGATGCAAGCAAAAGCAACCTTCCAAAAAGAAAATGTATTCCAAAACCTTCCCATACCCGTTGCCTTGCGCAAGATGATTCTACCGGCAGTAGCCAGTCAGTTGATCGTCTTGATTTATAACATGGCGGATACCTTCTTTGTAGGGCAGACAAATAATCCCTACATGGTGGCGGGCACTTCCCTGATTTTGCCTGTGTTCAATATTACCCTTTGCCTGGCGGGACTTGCCGGAATTGGTGGCGGTTCCCTGATCGCCCGCCTGCTGGGCCAGTCCCAAGAGGAAGAAGCAAGGCGTGTGAGTGCTTTTTCCCTATATCTGGGACTGTTTATCGCGGCGCTGTTCGCGGTGGGAATCGCTGTGTTTATGGAGCCTGTCTTGGGGCTGCTGGGCGCTGGGGAAAATACATATGAGTACGCCAAGCAATATGCCATGTGTGTCATTGTAGTTGGCGGTATCCCAACGGTTCTCTCCAATGTGCTGTCCAACTTGATCCGCAGCATTGGCCGGTCAAAGGAAGCCAGCGCAGGAATTATCTTGGGCGGCCTGCTGAATATCGCCTTGGACCCGCTGTTTATGTTTGTGCTGCTGCCGGACGGCTCTGAAGTGCTGGGAGCTGGCATCGCCACCTGCATTTCCAATTGCACGGCGTTTCTCTTTTTTGTCGTCGTGTTGCTGCGCATGGGTCGGGACTCAGCGGTGACATTTTCTCCCAAAGTGGGGCTTCCTAAGCGGGGCAATATGATTGCGGTGTTCGCTGTGGGAGTTCCTTCCGCAGTTACTACGCTGCTGTTTGACTTGGACTACGTGATTATCGACAAGCTTATGGTTTCCTACCACGATTTAGCCCTGGCCGCCGTGGGAATCGTATTAAAGGTGGAGCGGTTCCCCTTGAATGTGGGAATTGGCATCTGCCAAGGAATGATGCCTTTGGTGGCATACAATTACTCCGCAGGGAACGAGAAGCGAATGAACGACACGATCAAGCTGTCCCGGGGACTGGGTTTGGTGATCGCCGGAATCAGCATTGTACTGTATGAGATATTTGCTGTCCAATTTTCCCATCTCTTTATCTCCGATTCCCAAACGGTGGAATTGGCGTCCCAGTTCTTGCGGGTTCGCGTGCTGGCCACTCCTTTGATGTTCTTGAGCTTTTTCACGGTCTACCTGTTTCAGGCCTTTGGAAAAGGAAGAATTTCTCTGTTCTTGGGGGTAACCCGGTGGTTGGTGTTCAACATTCCCATGCTTTTCCTCTTGAATGCGATTTTCGGCATGTTTGGCGTGGTTTGGTCCCAGGTGACGGCAGATACCCTGACGGTTCTCTTGTCGTTTTACGTGTATCGGAAATATAAGCCTGCTGTGGGAGAGCCGCGAAAAAAGCTGGAGTAACCGACAGAGAGAAAATGGGTCATGGAGCATTGAAGCCGGTTGGTGAGCTGAAAATGGAAGAGAAAGAATCAGAGCGACAGGCCGCTAAAAATGCGGGAGCCATAGAAAGGGGAAAAGGGCTATGAAGGAGTATTGTGGAGAAACATTCTCAAAGATTCAGCGTGAGGGAGAGGAACTTTCCGGAATGCTTTTCGAGGACTGCCTGTTTTCCAATTGCCGCTTGACGGAACTTACTTTCCGGAATTGTCAGTTTTCCGGTTGCCGGTTTGAAAACTGTAAAATCACAGCCCCCAAATTTCGGGGCAGCCAGATGCTTTCCTGTGATTTTTCCCAGTGTGACCTTTCGGGGGTGGACTGGTCTGCCTTGTTGGACGAACGGAAACGGGAAATGGGGTTTTTGCCGTTTGACGGTTTGAAAGAATGTTCTTTGCGGCATTGCGTGTTTTTTGGCCTGGACTTAAAAGAATTTGACTTTTCCGCAGCGGACCTATCCGGCAGCTTTTTTGATGACTGTCAGTTGGAAAAGGCCAGTTTTGCCAGGTGTCAGCTGCAGGAGGTATCCTTTGCCCAAAATAACCTGATGGGTGCTGATTTTCGGGGAGCCACAGAGTATCTTTTTTCTCTGGAGGGGAACCGGGTGAAAGGGGCAAGGTTTTCGTTACCGGAAGCTGTGAACCTGCTTTCCGCATTAGGGATTGTGATAGAAGATATTTGAGAATCAGATATTGTCGCCGGTTGGCGGCATTTTTTTGTAGCTTTTTCAGGAAAAACGCCTATTCACAAACTATTTACAACTATTTCTCATTTGATTCTTGACTTTTGCTGACCTAAGTGGTACATTATAAGCATGGATTAGCACTCGAATCAAAAGAGTGCTAAAACAGCCGGCGGAGGTGAATGAAATGGAACTGACGCCACGGAAAGAACGGATTTTATCCTCTGTGGTCGCCGGGTATGTAAAAAGCGGCGAACCTGTGGGGAGCAAAGCGGTGGCAGAAGAGGTAGGCGTTTCGTCGGCCACGGTGCGCAACGAAATGGCGGACCTGATTGAGCTTGGACTGCTGGAACAGCCTCACACTTCTGCCGGGCGGATTCCTTCCCAGCGGGGTTACCGGGAGTATGTGGATCACATTATGACCGTCCCGGAACTGAAAGAGGAAGAGCGCCGCACCTTTGATTCCATGTTGCTTTCCGGTTCTTACGATCCGGAACAGCTCCTTTCCAGAGCTACCAGGCTGCTTTCGGGGGTTACCCGGTACGCAGCGGTGGCCACCACTCCCAGCGGGGATACGGCCCAAGTGCGGGCGGTGCAGTTTGTGCAAACCAGCCGGCGCACGGCCATGTTGATTCTGATGAGTTCCACCGGCACCATGAAAAACCGGGTGTTTCACTGCGATTTTGATTTGACCAACGATATTCTCCGGGTGTTCTTCCGGGTGTTTAACGGGAAGGTGGCTGGAAAAAACGTGGCTGATATCACCCCGGCGTTTTTGCAGGGGATTGGAGTTTCCCTGGGCCAGATGTATGTCTTGGTGGGAGCTCCGTTGCGGGCGCTGTTGGAAGTGGCCCGGGACACCATGGGAACCGATGTGCTCTTGAGCGGTCAGATGAACTTGCTGTTCTATCCGGAGCTGGAGCATGGGGGAGCCAGACGGGTGATGGATTTTCTGGAACGCAGGGAAGATGTGGCGGCGATGCTCCGGCAAAGGCCTGGTCAGGTGACCGTGCTGATTGGCCGGGAACTGGGCAGAGCCGAGTTGGATAAAACCTCTTTGGCGGTGTCACGCTATCAGGTGAACGGGCAGGACGCAGGAGCTTTAGCGGTACTGGGACCGGTGCGTATGGATTATCCCCGGGTGATGGCAGTGCTGCGGTACGTGAGCGCCCAGGTAGGCCAGATGCTGACCGTGCTGATGCGCGATGAGTAAAAACTGAGAAAATAACGCGGGGTGACCCGCTTACAGCTAGCATTACAGAAGGGAGCCGGGAACATGGCGAAGGAAAAAAACAAGGAGCCCCAAAAGGACAAGAAGCCTGAGGCCCCGGAGCAGGAACAGGAACAAAAGCAGGGCGAAACTGGGGAAGCCAAGCAGGAGCCAACTGCTGAGGAGACGGAACTGCAAAAGCTTCAAAAGGAGTTTGAGGAGCACAAGCAGCAGCATCTCCGGGTGTTGGCGGAATATGACAATTTCCGCAAGCGTTCCCAGAATGAGAAAAACGCCATCTATAATAACGCGGTGTCCGATACGATTCAGGCGATTCTTCCCATAGCCGACAACATTGAGCGGGCTTTGGGCCAGGAAAATGCCTCGGCGGAAGACATGCGCAAGGGCGTGGAGATGATTGAAAATCAGATCAAAGCATGTTTTGAAAAATTGGGCCTGACGGAAATGGGCCAGGTGGGGGAAGCCTTTGATCCCAACTTGCACAATGCAGTTGCCCATATCGAAGATGAATCTTTAGGCGAGAACGTGATTGCCGCTGTGTACCAAAAAGGCTATAAATTGGGGGACCGGGTGGTCCGTCACGCCATGGTTCAGGTGGCCAACTAGTAAATCAGCAGATCCACAAATTTGACATATAACGTACAGTGACACGATATCTTTTGAGAGCAAAGGAAGGTTGTTTATTATGGCAAAGACAATTGGTATTGACTTAGGTACTACAAACTCTTGTGTGGCGGTTATCGAAGGCGGCGAACCTGTGGTAATCCCCAACGCGGAAGGCGCTCGTACTACTCCTTCTGTGGTGGCCTTCTCCAAGACCGGCGAACGTATGGT
The DNA here is from genome assembly GCA_019416395.1 of Clostridiales bacterium. GTDB lineage: Bacteria > Bacillota > Clostridia > Oscillospirales > Acutalibacteraceae > Acutalibacter. The sequence continues at coordinate 10,176 of DXXH01000055.1, read as the reverse complement.
GGGTCAGGTGGCAAAGCGTCAGGCAATCACCAACCCGGAGCGGACTGTTTCTTCCATCAAGCGTGAGATGGGTTCCAACTATAAAGTGACCATTGACGGCAAAAGCTACACTCCTCAGGAGATCTCCGCAATGATCCTTCAGAAGCTGAAGGCTGACGCGGAAGCTTACCTGGGTGAGAGCATTTCCAGCGCAGTGATCACTGTGCCTGCTTACTTTACCGACGCTCAGCGTCAGGCTACTAAGGACGCCGGCAAGATCGCTGGTCTGGAAGTAAAGCGTATCATCAACGAACCTACTGCCGCAGCTTTGTCCTATGGCGTGGATAAGGATAACGACCAGAAAGTGATGGTGTACGACTTGGGTGGCGGCACCTTCGATGTGTCCATCATCGAGATGGGCGACGGCGTTCAGGAAGTGCTGGCAACTGCCGGTAACAACCGTCTGGGCGGCGACGACTTTGACCAGCGGATCATGGATTGGATCCTGAACAGCTTCAAGGCCGAGCAGGGCATTGATCTGTCCGGGGATAAGATGGCCATGCAGCGGATTAAGGAAGCTGCTGAAAAGGCCAAGATCGAGCTTTCCGGCGTGACCAGCGCTGCCATCAATCTGCCCTTCATCACCGCAGACGCTACCGGCCCCAAGCATTTGGATATGACTTTGAGCCGCGCTAAGTTCAATGAGCTGACCGCCGACCTGGTGGAAAAGACCATGGGCCCTGTGCGTCAGGCTCTGTCCGACTCCGGACTGTCCATTAACGATATCAGCAAGGTGCTGCTGGTGGGTGGTTCTTCCCGTATCCCCGCTGTGCAGGACGCTGTGAAGAACTTCATCGGCAAAGAGCCCTTCAAGGGCATCAACCCCGACGAATGCGTGGCAATCGGCGCTGCTATTCAGGCTGGCGTTCTGGGCGGCGAGGTTCAGGGTCTGCTGCTTCTGGACGTAACGCCCCTGTCTTTGGGCGTGGAAACCATGGGCGGCGTTATGACCAAGATCATCGACCGCAACACCACCATTCCCACCAAGAAGAGCCAGATTTTCTCCACTGCTGCTGATGGTCAGACACAGGTGGAAGTAAACGTCCTGCAGGGCGAGCGTGAATTCGCCCGGGACAACAAGCAACTGGGCCTGTTCAAACTGGACGGCATCGCTCCTGCTCCCCGTGGAATCCCTCAGATTGAGGTTACCTTTGATATTGACGCCAACGGTATTGTCAACGTGTCCGCTAAGGATCTGGGCACCGGCAAGGAGCAGCACATCACCATCAGCTCCAGCTCCAACATGAGCAAGGAAGATATTGACCGTGCTGTGAAGGCTGCCGAGCAGTTTGCGGAAGAGGATAAGAAGCGCCGTGAAGAAGTGGATACCAAGAACAACGCGGAGAACCTGTGCTATACCGCTGAGAAATTGGTGAAAGACAGCGGCGATAAGCTGCCCGAGAACGACAAGAACGAGATCAACACCAAGGTGGCAGCTTTGCGTGAGACTCTGAAGACCGGCACTGTGGACGCTATCAAGAGCGGCATGGACGAACTGCAGAAGGCGGTTTACGCTGCCAGCGAGAAGTTGTACCAGCAGTCTGCTCCTCAGGGGAATCCTGGCGATCCCGGCCAGCAGCCTCCTTTCAACGGTGGTAATCCTGGCGGCGGCAACAACGGCGGTGACGGCAACGTCTACGACGCGGATTATAAAGAAGTTGACTAATGTCTTTTGGGGGCTTGCCCAAAAGCGGAAAAGTCCAAGATGCGGGGGCAGGGGACTGTCCCTGCATCTTTTGGGTAGTGACAGTGGTTTGAGAAAAATTTGGTTTGAGAACAGCGGTGTTGGTTGCCGTTTGGGAGTGATGGATCATGGCGGATAAACGGGATTATTACGAGGTGTTGGGTGTGGCCAAAGGGGCCACCGAAGACGAGATAAAAAAAGCATATCGAAAACTGGCGAAGAAGTATCACCCGGATTTGAATCCTGGGGATAAAGAGGCGGAAGCCAAATTTAAAGAAGTGAATGAGGCTTACGAGGTTCTGTCCGACAAGGAAAAACGCGCTCGCTATGACCAGTTTGGCCATGCGGGGGTTGATCCCAATTTTGGGGGCGGTGCTGCCGGTGGGAACCCGTTCCAGGGGGCTGGCTTTGATTTCTCGGATATTTTTGACAGTTTCTTCGGTGGGTTTGGCGGCGGCACCCGCAGGGCCAATCCCAATGCGCCCCGGCGTGGCAGCGATGTCCAGGCCAATATTGCCATCTCCTTTGAGGAAGCGGCTAAGGGGTGCAAAAAAACCGTCACCTATTCCCAGATTGAAACCTGCGCTGATTGTCATGGAACTGGCGCAGCGCCTGGAACCACTCCTAAAACCTGTGACCGGTGTCATGGTACGGGCCAGGTGCGGATCAGCCAGCGCACGCCTTTTGGTGTTGTGCAGTCGGCCCAGACTTGCGACCGTTGCGGCGGTACAGGCAAAATTGTGGAAACGCCTTGCAAGACCTGTGATGGAAAAGGGCGTGTTCGCCGGCACAAGAGCTTGGAAATCACCGTTCCGGCGGGTATTGACGACGAACAGATTTTAAATGTGGGCGGAAAGGGCAATGCCGGCGTCAATGGCGGACCTTCCGGGGATTTGCACGTGTACGTGTCAGTGCGGCCTCACCCCATTTTTGAACGTCGGGGCAACGACGTGTGGTGCGAGATGCCCATCACCTTTACCCAAGCCGCTTTGGGCGCCGATGTGGAAGTGCCCACCTTGGACGGAAAGGTCAGCTACCATGTTCACGAGGGGACTCAGCCCGGCGATGTGTTCCGGCTGAAGGGAAAAGGAATCCAAGGCTTGAATTCCAGGGCCCGGGGCGATCAGTATGTCCAGGTGACGGTGGAAGTGCCCAAGAATCTGTCAAAGCGCCAGAAGGAGCTTCTGGCAGAGCTGGATAAGGCGTCCGATGAGAAAAATTATCAAAAGCGTAAAAGCTTTTTTGGAAAATTAAAAGATCTGTTCGGGGAATGATCTCCGGTGGAAGGACTCTGGCGTAAGCTGGGGTCCTTCTTCTTTGTGGAAGCTTTTTGAAATATTCAGGCGGGCTACTTGCAAACTTGGGTAGGGCGTGATACAATTGTTGCACTATCAACTAATTTGAGGAGTGGAAAACGGTGCGATTTATCAACCCCGCGAAGATCTGTAAAGGAATGGAATTGGGGGAAGTTCCATCAGACAGACAGATCCTCAAAAGCACCCTGACGGTGGCGTGGCCCTCGGTGCTGGAGTCGTTTTTTGTCAATTTGGCCAGTATGGTGGACACCATCATGGTGGGTTCCCTTGGCTCTTACGCCATTGCCGCAGTGGGTCTGACCACTCAACCCAAAATGTTAGGGCTGGCGGTATTCCTGTCCCTCAACGTGGCGGTGTCAGCCATTGTGGCCCGCCGGAAAGGGGCGGGTGACCGGGAG
>DXXH01000055.1:0-6729 GCA_019416395.1 Clostridiales bacterium | reverse complement strand
GGTCGTGCGTATGGCACTGCTGATCACCTTGATTCTAACCGCCATGATCAGCTTGCTTTTTGTGGGACTTGCGGGGCCCATTGTACGTTTGGTAGGTTCCCAGCCGGATACTCATGAGTACGCGGTGGAATATTTGCAGATTATCATGGGGTGCCAGGGGTTTTCCACAGTCTCTCTTGTGCTGAATGCGGCCCAGCGGGGAGCGGGCAATACACGGATCGCCATGGTGACAAATTTGATTTCCAACCTGGTCAACGTGATATTCAATTACTTGCTCATCGGGGGAAATTTTGGGTTTCCTGCTTTGGGAGTACGGGGAGCGGCGATTGCCACGGTTCTTGGCACAGTATGCGCCTGTGTGCTGAGTCTCATTTCTGTGCTGCGGAAAAGCAGCTTTGTGTGTCTTGGCTATGTGAAAGGTTGGATTGCTGACCGGATCAGTGTTAAATCCATAGGAAATGTGTGGTCAAGCTCTTTGGTGGAACAGGTCTGCCTGCGTATTGGCTTTTTGCTGTTTTCCATGACGGTGGCTTATCTGGGTACCATAGAGCTCGCTTCCCATCAGATCGGTATGAACATGATGAGCATGTCCTTTTCCTTTGGAGACGGCTTGTCAGTAGCTTCGGTAACGCTGATTGGGCAAAGTCTGGGACGGCAGCGTCCGGACATGGCGAAAATTTATGGCAATGTGTGCCAAAAGATCGGCTTTCTCTGCGCCTGTGTAATGGGCGTGGTGTATTTCTTCTTTGGCGGAGACATTTTCTTGTTGTACACCGATGATCCGGTGATTTTGAATTATGGAGCGATGATCATGAGGATCTTGAGTGTGATCCTCTTCATGCAGATTGAGCAGGTTGTGCTGTTTGGCTGTCTGCGGGGAGCAGGAGACACACGGTTTACCGCTCTTGTATCCTTGATCAGTGTGACGTGTATCCGCCCTGGTATTAGCTGGTTGTTGTGCTATCCCTTGGGACTGGGGCTGATGGGCGCCTGGTTTGGTACGGCGTGTGATCAGTTTGTCCGGTTCCTTCTCACGTTCCTTCGGTTCCGCAAAGGGAATTGGACGAAATTGAAGCTTTAAAGTGAGATCGTTGGAAGGTGTGGAAATCCATCCTATACATATATAGAAAGGCGGAGCGCTATGAAACGGATTTTGCTGGTTCCCGATTCCTTCAAAGGGACTCTTTCTTCCCAACAGGTTTGCGAAATTATGGCAAAGCAGTTGAAACGCTTTTTCCCTGAAGTGGAATTGCTTTCTCTTCCCGTGGCAGACGGGGGCGAGGGCAGCGTGGACGCTTTTTTGACAGCGGTAGGGGGCCAGCGGAAAACAGCAGTTGTGTCCGGCCCCTTTGGAGAGCCTATGGAAAGCTTTTATGGGGTTTTGCAAGATGGCGTAACCGCTGTGGTAGAAATGGCGGCGTGCGCGGGGCTTCCTTTGGCGGAAGACAGGCTGGATCCTGAAAAAGCCACCACATACGGCGTGGGCCAATTGATTTTGGCGGCAAAAAATGCCGGCTGCCGGAAGATTATTCTGGGTTTGGGTGGCAGCTGTACCAACGATGGGGGCGCAGGGGCCGCGGCAGCCTTGGGGGCAAAATTTACCCGTCAGGACGGTGGAGAGTTTGTTCCCACAGGCGGTACTTTGCACGAGATCGCCGCAGTGGATTGCTCTCAGGTGGCGGAAACGCTGGATGGTGTAGAGTTGACAGTGATGTGTGATATTGACAATCCTCTCTTTGGAGAAACTGGAGCTGCGTATGTATTTGCTCCCCAAAAGGGAGCGGATCCTTCCATGGTGGAACGGTTGGACCAGGGACTGAAACATTTGGGAGCAGTGACGGCTGGCTGCATGGGGAAAGATTTTTCCCAGTTGCCCGGAGCAGGAGCAGCCGGTGGTTTGGGCTTTGGTATGGCTGCCTTTTGCGGCGGAACCTTGCGTATGGGCATTGATGTGGTGTTAGACACGGTACAATTCGACCGGCTGTTAGAAACTGCCGATTTGGTGTTTACCGGAGAGGGGAAAATCGATTTCCAGAGTATTCGGGGCAAGGTGGTTTCCGGGGTGTCCAACCGGGCGAAAAAATCCGAAGTGCCTGTCATTGCGGTAGTTGGCCAGATTGGATTTGGCTTTGAGCCCATGTACGAACAAGGTTTGACGGCAGTGTTCAGTATCAACCGTGCTGCGGAGCCTTTTGAAAAATCCCGGTATCACGCAGAGGAGAACTTGTCTTTGACCATGGAGAATATTACCAGATTGATTGCTTGTCAAGGGGAACGGAAGGGGTAAATTCCCTGCTGAAAGTTCCATTTTAGTGAACGTGTGACAGGGAGCGGAGAGAATCGAAAAGGGCAGACCCGTTCTTTAACCACATAGTAATGGTGAAACCGGAAGGGTTCATTAGAGTTGAGGCGTGCTGCTAAAATTATTGGCAGCACGTCTTTTGCTTTTTTTGCTTGCCTGTGGATTTGTCACCTTGATCTGGGCGGTGGTGGATTTTTACGACGCGTTTCACAAAAGTCCCATTGAAGAACGTGTTTCGGGACAAGTCGATGAGCGGGACGTGTATCTGGCCATGAAGTCCAGCCGTACTGCCATGGGGATCTTCAACAAAACTCTATTCATTGTCTCGGTTTTGTGCTTTTGGCTGTATGCGCGGTGTAAGATGGTATTTTTACTGCCGGTGGCAGTTACCTTGTCCGGAACGGTATTGTTTTTGTTTGTGCTGTTGTTGTGCGTGAATCTTTATTATGAAAAGCGAGGCTAAGGTTATGGCTTTTCGAAAAGGTCATTTTCTCCGAAACTAGCAAGAATTGTCATTCATAAGCGGCGGCATTGGAGTCACACTAGGTAATGCAAACGCAAGAAAACTTTTGCGAAGGAGAAAACAAAAATGAAGAGCAATTCCAGCATGGTACCCGAAGCTAAGGAAGCGATGAACCGTTTCAAGATGGAGTCCGCCTCTGAGGTGGGTGTGAACCTGAAGCAGGGCTACAACGGCGATCTGACTTCTCGTCAGGCCGGTTCCATCGGGGGCCAGATGGTCAAAAAGATGATCGAGTCCTATGAGAAGAATATGAAGTAACTTGATTCTTCACGCAAGCGCCCTGCCGGTTTACGGCAGGGCGCTCGCTTTTTACTCATAGTCTTCCAAAATCCGTTTGACTTCCGTTAGGCTTTCGGCAGTCAATCCCTTCCGCAGCAAGGCGATATCCTCTTCCGGCAGCAGGTACACGTCTACGTCAGCGGTGAGAAAGGGAGTGGTCTCCCCAGGTCGGAATACGCCGATCTTCCCTTGATACACAGCCACTTGATAGGGACCGTCCTTTTCCGGAGTGGGTGTGGGCCTGATTTCTTGACTTGCGTCAGGCTTTGGGGTATAATAGGCTGTATCATTTTCGGCAGGGGTTCCTTGTACGGGAACGGAAGCTTCCCCCCTCAGGGAAAAGGACAGCAGAGTGACCAACAGGGCCGCTGCCGTGACGATCGTGGCCAGTATAGTGGGTTTTTTGTAATCTCTTGGCTTTTTATCATTCAAAGAAATCACCTCGGCAGAAGTATGGGATTGTTTGTCCCAATTTATGCCAGTACTAAGGCGTTCAGCGCCCCAAGGAGGAAACCGTGTTAGATAAAAAGGACTTGAACAAGTATAACACCACTTCCATAGGGACTCCTTCCCAAAGGACAGAGGGTGAATTATCCCAGTCTGCAGGAGCAACAGCCAAAACCATGGGCGGCATGGTGGTCAAGGCGATCAAGACCATTATTTGCATCATGTTTGTCACCGGGATTTTGGTCTTTTTGTCGGTGGCGGCCTTTTTGCTCAGCTTCCGGGACATTGAGCCCCCCAACCTTTCCGCCATGTCCTTGAGCTATTCCAGCTTTGTGTATGTGGACGATGAAGCGGGCAATTCCACGGAATACATGACCATTTATAAAGACGCCAACCGTGAGTGGGTTTCCCTAAACGACATTCCAGCTTATATGAAAACTGCCCAGGTGGCCATTGAGGATCACCGGTTCAGTGAGCATGATGGCGTGGACTGGTGGAATACCCTGGGCGCGGTGTACAAGCTGTTCACCCATTCAGGCGGTGGCGGCGGATCTACCCTGACCCAGCAGCTGATCAAGAATATCACCGGCGAAAAACAGGTGAGTATCCTGCGGAAAGTGCGGGAGATTTTCACTGCGTTGAACATGGAGAAAAAATACTCCAAACAGCAGATTTTGGAAGCTTACCTGAATGTGGTCAACTACGGCGGCCAGAATGAAGGTGTAGAGGCTGCGGCGAAATCCTACTTTGGCAAGAGCATTTCCGAATGCTCCTTGGCAGAGTGCGCCTTGATTGCCGGTATCACGCAGAACCCTTCCCAATACAATCCGTTGATTTTCCCTGATGAGGCAAAGGCCCGGGGCGAGGTAGTGCTGGAGCGTATGTGGAAGCTCTCCGATGGAGACGAGAGCAACGATGAGCTGGTAGTCAGTCCGGAATTGGAAGGTCAACTGGTTCCCATTACGGAAGAGGAATATAACCAGGCTATGGCTGAGCTGGAAACCATGACTTTTGGAAATGTGAAAGTGGAAGAAACTGAAAGCGTGGAAGAACAGCAGGATACGGATGACTGGAACTGGTATATCGATACCATGTTTGAGGATATTGTGGCAGACCTGGAAGAGCAGTATGGCTATTCCTACGAGCGTGCAGTGGACATGATCTATAACTCCGGGTTGGAGATCCATTGCGCTATGAATCCCAAGATTCAGAACGATCTGGAAGATATGTTCATCAACGGGGATTGCATGCCGGAAGATCAGGACATTGAAGCGGGCATGTTTATAATGGACCCTTATACAGGGCGCGTGATTGCCGTTATCGGCAGCCGGTATAAGCGGGATGGTGTGCGTCTGTGGAACAATGCTACTGATTCCAAACGGCAGCCTGGTTCTTCCTTTAAGCCTGTGAGTGTGTATTCTCTGGGGTTGGAGACTGGAACGATTACCTATGGTTCTGTGTTGAAAGACAGTCCTGTTCCTGATTATTATGGTGTGGGTTCTACGGAAGAAGGTCCTTCCAACTTCTCTATGAACTACACGGGATTCATGAATGTGGACGAGGCCATTGAGATATCCCAGAACGCCCCTGCAGCCTGGCTGGCCAAGGAGCTTACCCCGGAGTCTTGTTACCAGTGGTTGACGGAAAAACTGCATTTTACCACCTTGACGGAAGAGGACTCCCATAGCCTTTCCGCCATGGCTTTGGGCGGCATGTCCTATGGTGTCACCATGCGGGAAATGACGGCGGCTTTCTGCGTGTTCGCCAACGGCGGCTATTACTATGAACCTTACACGTACACCTATGTAAAAGATCATGATGGAAATGTGATCCTGGATAACCGTGACAACGCTGGGGAACAGGTGATGACTGCGGAAAACGCTACCATCATGAACAAGCTGCTTCACCGGCCTGTGGAAGGGTATAACGGAACGGCTGCCAATATCATGTATGATATTGGGATCGATATGTACGCCAAAACCGGTACTACCAACGACACAAAAGACTTGACGTTTGTGGGCGGTACGCCTTTCTGTGTGGCAGGTATTTGGAACGGGTATGAAACGCCTGCTGAATTGTCCAATTCCAACACGGCAAAGGTGACTTGGAAGGCTGTGATCCAGTATCTCAACAACAATTACGATTGGGGAGATAAGAGCTGGAAGCTCAGCGAGAATGTGACAAAGTATACCTTCTGCCGCAGCAGTGGGAAAATCGCTGGCCCCAATTGCTACGACACGGCAGTGGGGTGGTATAGCTCCGATAATCTGCCTGGAACCTGCAATGGCGGTTCTGATCATATTGCCGGACCTGCGGCGTCTCCCTCGCCGTCGCCCAGTGCGTCGGTTTCGCCTACGGTTTCTCCCGATGTTTCGCTAAGTCCCTCTGTTTCTCCCGGGCCTTCGGAAGAGCCTTCTTCTGGAGCGCCGACTGAGAATCCAGTTTCTAGCGAACCTGGGGAGCCTTCTGAGGAACCTGGAACTACACCTACGCCTACACCGGCGGAACCCACACCGGAGCCGCCTCCACCACCCACGGAAAGCTCTTCGGCTCCTGAGTCTTCTACGCCTACAGTGCCGGAAGGCGGGGGTGAAGGAACGGTCATTGGCGGAGAATAATTACTGAACCAATTGGATAACTATGCAAAAACTGCCGTGAGATGTTGGCTCTTTTCGGCAGTTTTTGTTTTATACAGGGGTTGATTTTTTTGCCACACTGTGGTAAACTGTTCGCTGTGACAATACAATAGTATTTTGTAGGTGAACAATGAAAAGCGATTCTTATCTTGTAGTAGATGAAAAAGCACTGCCGGAAGTGTACCAAAAGGTGGTCAAGGCTAACGCCCTTTTAGAGAGCGGAGAAGCGTCCACCGCTTCGGAAGCGGTGCGCATAGCGGGTATTTCCCGCAGCGTATATTATAAATACCGCGATGCAGTGTTTCCCTATACGCAGAAAGCGTCGTCCGGGATTTTGACAGTACAGGTAAACCTGACACACCGGCCAGGTGTGCTGGTGAGCCTGCTGACTGTATTTTACCGGGCGGGAGCAAATATCTTGACAGTAAACCAAAATATCCCCGTAAAAGGAAGGGCGTTTGTGTCGGTTTCCGCGCGCATTGATAAAATGGAGCAGACCCCTGGGGAGCTTTTGGAGCAGTTAAAGCAGGTCGAGGGTGTTA
>DXXH01000054.1:2191-17753 GCA_019416395.1 Clostridiales bacterium | reverse complement strand
TGGGAAGGAAAAAACCAATCATGTACTAGGAAAGAAGGAGAAAAACTGTGAAAACCAAAAAGATCCTGTCCCTGCTGCTGGCAGGTGTCCTGGCTCTTTCGGTGAGCGCTTGCGGACAGCAACAAGCAGTCACCAACAATGATCAGGGTTCTTCGTCTGAAGTAACTTCAGACGCGAGCTCAGGTCTGAGCTCGGGCGCTGAGACCAGCACCACCGGCGAGAAGCCCGCTGAGCCCGCCGGCCAACTGGTGATCGGTTCCACCAGCCAGGTGCTCAACGAGTTCTATGACACCGGCTATTCCACCTCTGAGACAAACTACAACATGTACGACCTGATCCATGGCGGTTATGACACGGTTGTGTACACCAAGGAAGGCGAGTTCGCCTACAACGACACCGTGGTCAAGAGCCATGAGGAGACCGAGAACGAGGACGGCACCAAGACTTACACCGTATCCCTCAACGACGGTCTGGTGTGGAGCGATGGCACCCCCATCACCGCCAAGGATTACGTTTTCGCCATGCTGCTGGAAAACAGCGACGAGATGTCTGGCGTGGACAACTATCCCTGCAACAGCGGTTACTCCGTGGTGGGCTATGACGAGTGGCTGGCTGGCACTGCCGACACCTTTGCCGGTATCCATCTGGTGGACGACATGACCTACTCCATCACCATCAAGGCTTCTGAGCTGCCTTACCACTATGACATCACTTACGCCAGCGCCCGTCCCCGTCCCCTGCACGTGATCGCTCCCGATTGCGATGTGGAAGACACTGAGAACGGCGCCACCATCACCGGCGATTTCACCACCGAGCTGTTGACCGAGACCATCAACAACACCGAGACTGGTTACCGGTACAATCCCAAGGTCACCTGCGGCCCCTACCTGTTCGAAGGGTTTGACGCGGCCAGCCAGCAGGCTACCTTGAAGGTGAACCCCGAGTTTGTGGGCGACTATCGCGGCGTAAAGCCCTCTATTGAGACTCTGATCATCAAGACCGTGTCTTCCGACACCATGATGAGCGAGCTGGAGAGCGGTTCTGTGGATCTGCTGTACAGCTGCTCCGGCGGCGACACCATCAACGCTGGTCTGGACCTGGTGGAAGAAGGCGTGGCTGCCGACGCTACTTACATGCGTAACGGCTACGGCCAGTTGCAGTTCGACTGCAGCGTGTTCCCCACCGATTCCCAGAACGTGCGTCAGGCCATCGCCTACTGCCTGGACCGCAACGAGTTCGCCCGTCAGTACACCGGCGGCTACGGCTCTGTGGTACATTCCTTCTACGGCCTGGCTCAGTGGGAATATCAGGAGTCCGTGGACTGGATCAACGAGAACCTGAACACCTATGAGATGAACGTGGACGAGGCCAAGAAGCTGCTGGAAGCTGACGGCTGGACCCTGAACGCTGACGGCACTCCCTATTCCGGCACCGGCACCCGTTACAAGGATGTCAACGGCGAGCTGAAGCCCCTGGTGATCACCTGGTGCAACTCCGATGGCAACCCTGTTTCCGACCTGCTGGCCACCATGCTGCCCGAGACCATGACCGAGGCCGGCATGGAGCTGCAGCCCACCACCACTGACTTCGCCACTTTGCAGAACGGTATCATGCACTCTGGCGACGTGATGTACAACATGTACAACCTGGCTACTGGCTTTGCCACTGCCAGCTCCCCCTGGTACTACTTCTCCAACGATGAAGCCTGGATGGGTAACTACAACACCAACTGGATCTCCGACCAGGAGCTCACCGACGCTGTTATGCCTCTGAAGAGCATTCCCTATGACGATCATGACGGCTGGCTGGAAGCCTGGCGCAACTTCATCAAAGTTTGGAATGAAAAACTGCCCAATGTGCCCCTGTACTCTGATCAGTACTACGATTTCTTCTCCACCCGTTTGCAGGGCTGGGAGAACACCGCTACTTGGGGCTGGCAGAATGCTGTTCTGGATGCTTGGGTCACCGAGTAAGGCCGCGAAAGCATTTACAAAACGTAGAGTGAGCCTTTGATTGAGTCCGGCGGCCCCCTTTGCTGGGGACCGCCGGCTCTTTTAAAACCAGTTAAAATTTGAGTAAGGGGGGAAAATGTGTGGGAAAAGGCAGATACCTGCTGAAAAGATTGATTTATATCATCTTCGTTTTCTTCATCATTTCCATCTTGATGTTTTTCATCTACAAAATGTTGCCCGGCGATCCGGTCACCATGATGCTGGGCGACGCCAAGGCCAATATGCGCCCCGACCAATATCAGCAGCTTTACGAAAAAACCAAGGAAAGCCTGGGCCTGAACGGTACTCTGATCGAGCAGTATTTCCGCTGGATCAGCAATATGCTTACCGGCAATTTCGGCTATTCCACCCAGTATAAGACCGAAGTGATCAAAATGATCGGCACCCCCATGCTGAACACCGTAATGCTCAACCTGTTCTCCATGCTGGTGACCTTTATCATCGCGGTGCCCTTGGGCATCGTCACCGCTGTGCGGAAAAACGGCGTATTCGACAAGACCATTCAGGTGGTCACCATCATCGGTTACAGCCTGCCCAGCTTTATCATCGCCTTGCTGGCCATTTTCGCATTTGCTGTGAAGATCCCCATCTTCCCCATCAGCGGCGTGCGTACCGCCGGCTTTGAGGGCAACGCTTTCCAGACGTTTTTAGATACCATGTGGCACATGGCCCTGCCTGTGATCGTCATGTCTGTTTCCGGCATTGGCAGCATCACCCGGTATGTGCGGGCCGCCATGATCGATGTGCTGCGCATGGACTATATCAAGACTGCCCGGGCCAAGGGCCTGCGGGAAAAGACTGTCATCTATGTCCACGCTTTCCGCAACGCTCTGATCCCGGTGGTCACCATCGCCACCGCCTGGGTGGTCTCCCTGTTCGGCGGCTCCATCGTCATTGAGAACGTGTTCCTGTGGCCCGGCCTTGGCCAGACCCTGATCAACGGCTTGATGCAGCGTGACTTCTCCGTGGTGCTGACCATGCAGATGTTCTACGTGGTACTGTCCCTGGCAGGCAACGTGGTCATGGACGTGGCCTACACCCTGGTGGATCCTCGGGTCCGCCTGGAAAACTGAGAAAGGAGGAACCACAATGGCGAAAAAGAACATCTTTGGCAAGCGGAAATCCACCGCTGCCGCAGCTGCCCAGCGTATGGTTATGGGCGGCCTTCCCCAGGAAGAGGACGAATTGATGCAGAGCCCTGCCCGCATGGTGGTGCAGAGCTTCCTTCACGACAAGATCGCCATGATCGGCTTGATCCTGTTCTTGGTGATTTTCCTTTGCTGTATCGTACTGCCCTTCTTCTTCCCCATCGACCTGTACTATCAGGACGTGACCCAGTCCAACGTGGCTCCCGGCTTCGGCATGCTGAACGTGCCCAGCCAGCTGCAAGGCAACGCCCAAATGGTCTCCTCGGGAAGCACGTTCTCTGTGGGCATCGACAAAGACGGCAATGTTTACGAGTGGGGCACCTTCCCCACGGAAAAGCTGAAAAATATCCCTTCCTCTTCGGAAATGGGTAAGCTGACCCAGATCTCCGCGGGCTTGGACCATGTGGTGGCGGTCAACGACAAGGGCCAGATCTTCACATGGGGCAATGACCGTATGGGGCTGGCCACCATTCCGGTGGAACTGCAAGCGGCTCCCCAGCCGGTCAAACAGATCTCCGCAGGATACCAGATCTCCCTGGTGCTCACCGAGAGCGGCCGGCTGTACAACTGGGGCAGCGCTTACCTGCTGAACATCACCGTTCCCAGCGAGGTACAGGGAAACATTCAGAAATTTGACGACAACACCAACGTGGTCATGGCCCTGACCAACGACGGCCAGGTGGTGGCCCTGTCCAATAAGGCGTCCGCGTTTACGTCCATTCCGGAAGAAATCCAGGGCAACGCCGTGGATATTGCCCTGACCGACGAAAGCGCCGCGGCTTTGACCAGCGATGGCAAAGTCCATCTGTGGGGCAACAACGTGAAAGGCTCCATGAACATTCCGGAAGAGATCCAGGGACGGGTGACCTCCATTGTTGGCGGGCGCTATCACTACACGGCGGTGCTGGACGACGGCTCGGTGGTTTCCTGGGGCGACAACAACTTCGGCCAGGACAACGCTCCCAAGCTGAACAGCCCTGTGACCTCTGTTTCCGCAGGCTACTACAGCACCTACGCCGTAATGGAAGACGGCACGGTCAAGGGCTGGGGCCTGAACGGTTACCTGATGGGTACCGACAACCTGGGCCGTGACCTGTTCCGCCGCATGATCGTAGGCGGACGCATGACCATGACCGTGGGCGCCATCGCCGTTATTATTTCCACCATCATTGGAATCATCGTGGGCGGCGTTTCCGGCTATAAGGGCGGAAAGATCGACAACTTGCTTATGCGTTTGACGGAAATTATCTCTTCGATCCCCTTCCTGCCCTTCTGTATTATCCTGTCCAGCATTCTGGGCAACAGTATTTCGGAAACCCAGCGGATCATCCTGATCATGTTCATTCTGGGCCTGCTTTCCTGGCCCGGTATCGCCCGTCTGGTCCGGGGCAGCGTGCTGGCCGAACGGGAACAGGAATTCGTCACCGCCGCCAAAGCTTTGGGCGTGAAAGAGTTCGGCATTATTTTCCGGCATATCCTGCCCAACATCATCACGGTGATCATCGTCAATGCCACTTTGGATTTCGCCACCTGCATGCTGACGGAATCTTCCCTGTCCTTTATCGGGTTCGGCGTCAGCGAGCCCAACGCCACATGGGGCAACATGCTCACCGGCGCTCAGAACGGACAGGTGATCGAGAATTACTGGTGGCGCTGGGTCTTCCCCTCTGCCGCTCTGGGCATTTGCACCATCAGCATCAACTGTGTGGGCGACGGCCTGCGTGACGCCATCGACCCCAAATCGAAAGAGAGGTGAGCGCTGTGAGTTTGTTGGAAGTAAAAAACCTGCACACGTATTTTAAAACGAAAAAAGGCATTGTGAAGGCGGTCAACGACGTGACCTATTCCCTGGACGCCGGCAAAACCCTGGGAATCGTGGGAGAATCCGGTTCGGGAAAAAGCGTTTCCGCCATGAGCATCATCAAGCTGCTGGACGGCAACGGCTATATTGAAAGCGGCAGCATCACCTTCGACGGCCAGGATATTCTGAACTGCACCGACAAAGAGATGTACCATATCCGGGGCAACGAGATCTCCGTGATCTTCCAGGAGCCCATGACCTCTCTGAACCCAGTGTTCACAGTGGAACGGCAGATCGGCGAAGTGCTGAAGATCCACCAGAACATGAACAAAGCCCAGGCCCGCCAGAAAGCCATTGAGCTGCTTTCCGACGTGAAGATCCCCAACCCGGACCGGGTGGCCAGACAGTATCCCTTCCAGCTTTCCGGCGGTATGCGCCAGCGCGTGATGATCGCCATGGCCCTGGCCTGCAAACCCAAGCTGCTCATCGCCGACGAGCCTACCACTGCTTTGGACGTGACCATTCAGGCACAGATCCTGAAGCTGATGAACGATTTGAAGCGGGAAACCGGCACTTCCATTCTGTTCATCACCCACGACCTGGGCGTTATTCACGAAATGGCAGACGAGGTGGCCGTGATGTACTGCGGGCAGATCGTGGAAAAGGCGCCCGCCCGGGAAATTTTCCACGATTCCGTGTATTCCCACCCCTATACGGAAGGGCTGATGACTTCCATTCCCCAGCTGAACACCCCCAAGGGGAAAAAGCTGGACGCCATTCCGGGTTCGGTACCCAATCCGTTGTACCTGCCCCAAGGGTGCAAATTCGCCCCCCGGTGCAAATACTGCACCCAGAAGTGCACCGAATCCGAGCCCACACTCAACGAGGTGGAACCCGGCCATTTGGTACGTTGCTTTTATGCGGAAAAGGCGGTGAGAAAAGAACATGCGGAATGAGACGAAAGGCCAAGAGGCCATGGAAAACCAGGAGCTTACCACTTCCCAGCCGGAAGTGAACGGCCGCAAGGTGCTTCTGCGCCTGCAAGACGTCAAGCAGTACTTCCCGGTGAAGAAGACAAAGCTTCGGGAAAAACAGCGCTATGTCCGCGCCAACGACGGCATCACCCTGGATATTTTTGAAGGGGAGACCCTGGGCCTGGTGGGCGAGTCCGGTTGCGGCAAATCCACCCTGGGGCGGACCATTTTGCAGCTCTATCCCCAAACCCACGGGGACATTCTCTACTACAAAGACGGGAAGGCCATCGACCTGAAAAAGCTTTCCTATGAGGAGATGCGGGTGCTGCGGAAAGATTTGCAGCTGATTTTCCAAGATCCCTATTCTTCTCTGAACCCCCGTATGACGGTGGGCCAGATTATCGGGGAAGGACTTACTTCCCACGGGATTTACAAGCGGGGAGATCCTGCCATGAAGGATTACATCATGCAGGTCATGGAAGATTGCGGCCTGGCCCCCTATATGTTCAACCGCTATCCCCATCAGTTCTCCGGCGGACAGCGGCAGAGAATCGGCATCGCCCGAAGCCTGGCTCTGTCCCCCAAGTTTGTGGTCTGCGACGAGGCGGTTTCCGCCCTGGACGTGTCCATTCAGTCCCAGATCCTGAACCTGCTCTCAGAGCTGCGGGAAAAGGCTGGGTTGACCTATCTGTTCATCACCCATGACCTGAGCGTGGTCAAGTACATCAGCGACCGCATCTGCGTCATGTACCTGGGCACTATGGTGGAGCTGGCGGACTCGGAAGAGCTGTTCGCCCGCACCCTGCACCCCTACACCCAAGCCCTGCTGTCCGCCATTCCCACCACGGAAGAGGACAACGGCGGCCGGGAGCGGATCCTGCTGGAAGGAGATATCCCCAGCCCAGTGAATCCGCCCCAGGGCTGTAAATTCCACACCCGGTGCCGTTATTGCCAGGAGAAATGCCGTCAAGAAGTGCCCGAATGGCGGGATATGGGCAACAACCACTATGTGGCCTGCCACTTCCCCCTGGGCGGAGAGAAAGGCTGAGAATCATGTTCTTTCGCAAAAAGATCAACCGTGTGGTAGACGTGGAAAAAGCCGAGGAGCGCTTCCGGAAAGACCTGGAAAAAACACCCCTGGAAAAGCGGGACCGCACAGCCATGATCCTTGCCGGACTGATCGTGTTTGTACCAGCTCTGCTGCTGGTGCTGCTGGTCTTCGGCCTTGTGTTGTATTTCTTCTTTTTCCGGTTCTTGTAAAGCGTCCTGGAGTGGAAAGCACCCCAGCGTGAAAGGGAAACGGAAAGCCCAGTGATAAAACGAGTGACTCAGCTACGGCTGGGTCACTTTTTTTGCCCGGAAAGCTTGCCACAGAATTGCCACAGCAAAGACCTCCCACAGGTCAATCCTGCGTTTCCCTTTGCCCCAAACTAGTTTCTGGACGCTGTTTGAAAAGCTTTCAGGCTTTCCCGGAAAAGGGAAAAGCCTCCCGTCAGATAAACGAAAAGAGAGCTGCCGCGTTTTTGCGACAGCTCTCTTTCTTGTTTCAAACCACATACGCGTCCCTAGATAGCCCTGAGAGGCCCTTTAAAGCCTTTTACGGGAGCTTCTGGGGAAAGAGCTCAGAACGAGCTTATTGAGCGTCCTGCTCCCGCAGGAAATCGATGCAGCGTTTTACTTCTTCCAGACCAGTGGGATCCAGTCCTTCGCTTTCCACGATCATGGGGAAGCCCAGCTCGATAGCCGCCTTGCGCACCTCTTTCACAGGGGCAACGCCCTGACCCAAGGATTTGCCGTTGCGGTCGCCCATGCCGTCCTTCAGATGGATCATCTGGATACGGTCCTTGTGCTCCGTGATAAACGCCACAGGGTCCTTCTTGGCCACAAAGGTCCAGTAGGTGTCCACTTCCAGTTTGATGTTGGTGCGGTTGAGCAATTCCATCTCGGGGATCATTCCCTCTTCGGTGGGAATAAAGTCCACATGGTGGTTGTGATAATGCAGGGTAATGCCTTCTGCTTCCAGACGGGGGATCAACACGTTCACCCGGTCCACCAAGGCGTCAATCTGCTCTTTGGTCTCCTGCTTCACATAGGGGATAATGATGTTGGTGCAGCCAATGGCCTTGTGATAGGCGATGGTCTGGTCCAGCACATCGTCTTCCAGCTCCGTCAAAGGCGTGTGGGTGCCGGAAACCTTCAGGCCGTACTCGTCCAGCCAGCTCTTTACGTCCTCTGCGGAATTGCCCATAAACCCGGCGAACTCCACAAAGGAATACCCCATCTCGGCCACCTGCTTCAACGCCTCCCGCAGGTCGGTTTTGGTGATGTCACGAACACTGTACATTTGCAAACCGTATTCCATGATGTAATTCCTCCTGACAAAAGTATTTTATGTGTGGAAAACCCCGCCCGGAGGCAGGGTTCTCCAAGATTCTCGCGAATCGGTGAAGCTATTTAGGAATCTACACGGGCCAGGTAACGGTCATAAGCGGCCTGAGTGATTTCGATGGCACGCTCGATGCCGCTGGTCTCCAGCTCGGAGATATAAGCGTCCCAGTTCTCCTCGATATCCAGAGCGCCGCTGATAAACTTAGCGGTGTTCTCCTTCACGCAGGTGCTGATGTCAGCATACAGGGCCGCACGCTCGGTGGACTCTTCCTGAGTCAGAGTCACAGAGGAAGGCAGACGCCAGTCATCGCTAGCCTCAGCCCACACAGTGTAGCACTCCTGATCCTTCTCAGGCACACCGGCCAGCTCACGGGTCCAGTCGGACCAGTTAGCGATACCGGCAGAGGGGCACAGATAGCTGGCAACGGTCTGGGCCATGGTCCAGCCATTCTCGTTGTTCAGGATCTTGTCGGTGAAAACAGGCTTGCCGTTCTCGTCAAACTCGAAGGTATCGCCCTCAACACCGTAGTTGGCCAGCAGAGCGCCCTCGTCGGTGTAGAGGTAATCCAGCCAGCGCAGAGCCACTTCCCAGTTCTCGCAGTCAGCGGAAATGGCGGTGTTGCCGGAAGTGTAAGAGTCACGCAGACGGATATGGACCTCGTCGCCCTCGTTCTTTACAGGGGGATTAACAGGAACCAGGTTCATGTTGGGATCCTCGGAAGAGGCCTCATACAGGGAAGGCATAGTGTACAGGGCGGCAAAAGCGCCGGTAGCACCGGTAACCACCTTGGCCATGTCGGCGGTACGCTCGTCAGTAGCCATGAAGTCGGGGTCGATCAGGCCCTCGGTGTACCACTGATGCATGATGGTCACATATTCTTTCCAAGCATCCATGTAGGGCCCGAAGTTGACCTTGCCGGTCTCGTCCAACTGCCAGCTGTTCAGCACGTTCAAGCCGCCGGACATGGTGCCGAATTCGCCGTCACTGCCGCTGAAGTTCAGGATCAGGGGAGCAGTAGCGCCCTTCTCGTCCTTGAAGGCAGTCAACACGTCATGCCACTGGTCGAAGGTCTTGGGCACGTCCATGTTCAGGTCGTCCAGCCAGTCCTGACGCATCCACAGGCCCAGCCAGGGACCCTGCTTGGTCTGACGCAGCTCGTACACAGCGCCCAGACGGCCGGAGTCGGTGGTGGACAACAGCTCGTAGTTGATGTCGGAAGTACGGATCGCCTCATAGTGGGGCATGTACTCGTCCACCAGGTCGGTCAGATCCAGGAAGTAGCCGTCGTCAATAGCGGCGTCCACACCATCAGCGTAGTAAGAAGCGCCTACATAGATCAGGTCGGCCAGGTTGCCGGAAGCGATCATCAGGTTGAAGTTGGTCTGGTAGTCTGCGGAAGACACCATTTCAAACTCCAGATGGACGCCAGTGCGCTTTTCCATCTCCTGATAGAACTCGTTATCGTTGAAGTCGGTCTTCATAATGGCGCAGTTGGAATCGTCCGCCACAAAGTAGGTGAGGGTTACAGGCTCGTCTACGATGGGCAGCTGGAAGTCGCCGGTATCAGCAGCGCTGGCGCTATCCTCATCGGAGCCGCTCTCCGTGCTGCTTTCCGTACCGCTAGCCGTAGATTCCTGGCTGGTGGAAGAGGTATCGCTGTCACCGGAGTTGCCGCAAGCGCCCAGAGACAGGACCATAGCCAGAACCAGAAGCAGGGCAACCAGTTTTTTGGCGTTTTTCATGTTGGTTTCCTCCTAAATAATGTTGTGTGTATACGGCGCCCCTCGGGAACGCCTGGCAAAAGCGCAGTCACGCTGTTGCTTCGTGGTGAAAGGGCATCAGCCCTTGATGGCGCCGATCATAACGCCGGATTCGAAATACTTCTGAATGAAGGGGTAGAAAATGAACATGGGCACCGTGGACACAATGATGGTGCAATACTTGGTGAGCTGTTTATACAGCACCGCGTCACCCGATTCTCCCGACGCCAAAATACTCACATCCACGTTGGCGTTGCTGTTGGTGGTATCCACCAGCAGCTCTTTCAAAACCAGCTGCAAGGGGTATTTATCGGAAGAACGGAGATAGATCATAGCGTTGAACCAGCTGTTCCAGTTGCCGATCACATAGTACAGAATGATGGTGGCCAGTGTGGCCTTGATCAGGGGCAGCATGATGCGGAACAAGATGGTGAACCGGCCGGCGCCGTCCAGCATGGCGGATTCTTCCAGGCTGTCCGGAACGTTCTGCAAAGCCGTACGCACCAGGATCAGGTAAAAGGCGCTCATGCAGTTGGGCAGGATCAGCGCCCAGCGGCTGTCATACATACCCAGCGTCTGGGTCACCAAGATGTACAAGGTCACAATGCCGCCGGAGAACAGCATGGTGAAGGAAATAATCAGCATCAGGGGGTTGGCCCAGATGAAATCCTTCCGGGAAAGGGCGTATGCCGCCATAACGGTGAGGAACATGCCCAGAATCGTGGTGGCGATTACATAGATAAAGGTGTTGAGATAGCCAGTCCAGATGTTGTTGTCCGCAAACACCAGCTTGTAACCGCTGATATTGAAGTCCTCAATGTGCCAAATCAGACCCGACTGGTTCATCACCCAGCCAGCGTCGGAAAAAGACGCGCAGAACACGTGCCATACCGGCAGAACACATACGATCATGATCACCGCGAAAAACAGGCAGTTGAGCCCATGGAAAATCCTGCTTCCCGGGTTTTTGCTTTTGACCATTGCCATTGAAAATCTCTCCTTTCCCTTTTGTTAGAACAGGCCGGATTCCGTATACTTCTTGCTGAAGCCGTTGGCCAGAAGGAGCAAGATAAAGTTGATCACGGAGTTAAACAAGGAAACAGCTGTGGAATATCCGTAGTTCATCTCCTGGATACCTTTCCGATAGATGAAGCTGGAGAGAATATCCGCAGTTTCGTACACCTGGGGGTTGTAGAGCAGAATGGTCTTTTCATATCCCACCGACAGCATCTGCCCAATGCGCAGAATCAGCATGATCATAATGGTGTCGATAATTCCAGGAATGGTCACCCGCATGATCCGCTGGAACCGGTTGGCGCCGTCAATCTCAGCGGCCTCGTACAGGGTCTGGTCAATGCCGGACAAAGCCGCCACATAGATGATGGCGTTAAAGCCCAAATCCTTCCACAGATCCGACAGCACGTAGATGGGCCGCCAGTTGGAGGGGTTGCCCAGCAGGTTTTCGGTGTTTCCGGTGAACAGGCCTACCAGAGCCGCGATGGGGCCGGTGGTGGAGCAGAAGTCCACAATAATGCCTGCCATAACCACCATGGATACAAAATAAGGCATATAGGAAACGGTCTGCACCAGTCTCTTATAGCGCTTGCTGCGCAGCTCGTTGAGCAGCAGGGCAAAGATGATGGTGATGGGGAACTCAATGCAGATCTGCAACCCGCTGAGAATCAGGGTATTGCGAATGGTACGCCAGCAGTAAGCGGAATTGAAGAAATCCGCAAAGTTTTCCAGCCCCACAAAGGGAGAACCGAAAATGCCCAGCTTGGGCTTGAAATTCTCAAAGGCCATCCAAAGGCCGCCCATGGGAATATAGTGGAACAACACAAAGAACGCCAGGGCAGGCATCACCATCACCAGCAAGGGCCAGTTCCGGACGGTGTTCTTCTTGATGTTTTCCCACGTGTACTTTCGGGGTTTCCGAACCTGAATCGCCGGGTTCGAAAGATACGCCGCAGACTTACGCATACGCAGTTCTACCTCTCTTCCTCAATAATAAATGGGCATTCTCCACGGCTTTCCATGGTTACATTGCTGCTCGCTGCATTAACTCGCTAAACTCAAAAGCCGTGAAAGAACCGGCACCAGAGCGCCGGCCAAGTTAAAAATCGTAACATTATTGTATCGAGAGTTTGAATAAATTGTAAACAGCCAATATTTTGTCCCTTGGCTATTACAAAAAATTTGACATGATTCGACCTGCAAAATCCCTGGATTTTGGCCGGAAACAGGCGTCCCAAAAATCGGTAATGCAATTTTGGAATCCCAAACTTTCATAAAATCCCTTTTTCCCCGAAACCCCGCTGTTTGCGGGCAGCAAAAAAGCCGGGAATCCATTCCGGATTCTCGGCTTTTTCCTTAGGAAAGGACTTTGGCCGGCAAAAAATTGGTATTGTTTCATTTCTGAGTCCGGCTGGAAACCAGCCCCTATTGTTTCTCCACGTACTGGCCAGGGGTGCTGCCTTCGTAACGCTTAAAAGCCCGGATCAGTGCCCGGGAATCTCCATATCCGGTAAGCTCGGCAGTCTCGCGCACGGTTTTTCCTTCCTTTAACAGCCGTTTTGCAGCTTCAAGCCTTACCGTATGCAATTCTTCCAGCAGGCCATGGCCTGTCAAATCCTTGTATTGATGACTCAGCGTGGAAAGGTTCCGGTTGAGCCGGTCCGCGATCAACGAGACGTTCAAGAAGGGGTCCTGATAGTTTTCCCGGATAAATTCCTGAACCTGGGCCACCAGCAGGTTTCCCTTTTCTTCCGGTTTCACCGGCTGGTCCTGGAATTTTACCCGCTGGGCCAATTCCTTCAGCCTGTCCCCCATTTCCTCGGCGGTGGGAGCGGACATCACCTGGACGCCCTCGTTCCGGTCCCGCTCCTCTAAGTAGGGCAGCAACGCTTCCAGTATACTGCCGCACCGGTGGCGGATCAATTCCACCGGCAAAGACGTGTCCAGCAAATCCTGTCCCAAAATGGTTTCCAATGCCTTTTGGAGCTTCTCCTGTTTTCCCGAAGCCAGCGCCACCAGCAGCTGCTTCCGGTGCAAGGGGAAATCCCCAAAATAACCGGGATATTCCAGCAGATCCCGGGCCAGCCACACCCCGGCGTTCCGGGAATGCTGCCAAAAGCTGTCCCGGCCACAGGCACGCTTCACCCAGTTCCAAGCGTCGGGAGCATCTTCCAAGGTCATGCACACATCGCTCACATAGCACACCAAGGGTTGGGAAGTCTCCCGCTGGACCTGGTCCACCTTGTTCCGGATCTCTTCCATATCCACGGTATTCTGGACCAACACCACTACGGTTTTGGCTCCAATGGTCAAGCAGACTCCGTCTTCCCGGTCCAGGAATACGCGCTCCAGGGCCTTGTACAGCGTGTCCATCAAATCCCTTTGATCCTGATCCGCCTTTTCCCCAGCCTGCTCCCCTACGGAGGCTTTTGGGGGATCCTTCTCCGGCTCCGCCGGAGAAATGGCCAGCAGCCGGTAGGGCTGGCTCTCTTCTAAGTAGCGGGACAGGCAGGAAGGATCTTGGGTAAAGCCCAGCAAAAACCGCCAAATGGACAAATCGTTGCCCCGGGCTTTCGATTCCGTCAGCTGCTGCATCAGCTGTTCCTTTTCCTGAGCAAAATCCATCAGCGCCTGGGAAAATTCCGCCAGGGAACGGTACTCTTCCCCGCCCCGGTCCTTTTCCACCAGGGGCAGCACCTGCTGTATAGGGGACCAGGTGCGGCGGCTGAGGAACACTGCCAAAATCACCCCGCTGACCACCACCAGCACCAGCTCCGCCCCCAGCTGCCACAAAAGCGGCTTCAACGCGCTGAAATAGGCGCTGTGCAGCATCAAAAGGCCATAGCGCAGGTTGCTGACACTTTGGGCCGGGTACACCGAATACATCCAGGTATTCCCGTCCACGCGCACCTGCCCTTGAGATTCCTTTGTCCCTTTCACTTTGGCGGCGACCAGTTCCCCATAATCCCCGCCGCAAAACAAGGAACCGTCCTCTTCCAGAACGAACATTTTTGTGGTATCCGTATCCAGGAAGGATTCTTCCCGTTCCAGCTGAATGATGATCCCCAGGGAAGCGTAAACCGTCTGGTAACCGGAATCATAAATGGTCTGATAACCGGACTCGTAACAGTTTTTGGATACCAACAGGTATCCCCCTCCCCCATCTTTCCGGTAAACCGTCTGCACGTTCACGCTGAGTCCGCTCTGCGTCATGTGGGAAATCAGGGTTGTATAATCGATGCCCAAATCCCAAGTGAACAATTCCGCCAACTCCGGGTGGTAGGTGCTCTTATTGGAAATCAGATAGCCGCTGCGGGGAAAATAGACAAAGCTGCTCACATAGGAATCCCGTTTCGCGTTGGCCACGTCGAGCGCCTGGACAATCTCCCCCATGGAGTAAAGCTCCTGAGCGTCCAGGGTGATTTTCCGGCCAAGGCTCCCCATCAATCCGTTTTGCGACAGGAGATCCAAGGTGTTGGAAGCGTCCGCCAGACTGCTTTCCAGGCTGTTCTGGGCCGTGTGCAAGGTGGTGTCTTCCTCTTTCGCCACGGACTTCTGAGTTTCCTGATACATATTGGTGATCACGATCAGGGAAAAGGCCAGGGGGATCAGGCAAACACAGAGATACGACGCTAAAATCCGCCGGTACAGTTTCACCACAATCCCCCCTTTTTGAAAATTTATGCAATTCTTATACGTAATTGGAATTTGAAAAAGTATAACACAAAAAAGCGCTTAAAACAACACAGCGTTAAAAATTCCCTCTGTTTTCGCGCCTGACACCCACAAAACCCCCAGTCCAACCCTGGGTGTCCTGTGTAAAAATACCCGGTGACCTTACCCCTTCTCCGGCTGGGAAGGCTGACCGGAACGTTTGAAAAAGAAGCGGTCCAGCCATTTGCCCACCAGGGATACAGTGGGGCCCAGCAAAAAGGCCATGGCCAGCGTCACTCCCGCGAAGGGCGCCCCGAAACAGTACCCCAAGCAGATCACCACCAGGTCGTAAATCACCCGAAGCACACTGAAGGGAATCTTCTCGTGAATGGCTTTATGCAGAATAAAGGGCAAAGCGTCGTAAGGGGACGCGCCCAAATCCATGTCCATATACAGGGCGGCAGATACCACAAATATGGCCAAAGCGGGAATCGCCACCAAAATCCGGGTAGACAGAGGAGCGAAAAAGTCCGCTGGCACTACAAATCCCCAGATCCAGGTGAAAAAGTCGCAGATATACCCCACCAAAAGCATATTGGCAAAGGTTCCAATCCCGATATACCGGCGGCCAAATATCAGCACGATCACGAAAAGCGCGATGTTCAGGGCAGCCTGCCAGGTGCCAAAGGAGAGATGGATCCTGGCGGAAATGGCCAGATTCATGGCAGTAAAACTGTCCGTGCCAAAATTACAGGGCACCAGCCAGGAAATGGAAAATCCCATCAGCACAATGCCGATCATCACACCCAC
>DXXH01000054.1:0-2181 GCA_019416395.1 Clostridiales bacterium | reverse complement strand
CCACAATCGTATTCTCACGTCAGAATTTCTTTCCTGTTCATTATATCCTTACGGCCCTTTTCTTTCAAGAAGCCGGAAACTCAATTTCCCTCCGTTTCCCCCAGGGTCCAGCCAAAGTCATTGTGGTAGATCATCTGCCGGGTCATCCCCCCGTCGATGCAGATATTCTCCCCGGTGATAAAACCCGCTTTCTCCGAACAGAGATACAGCACCATATTGGCAATGTCCATCGGATTCCCCACCCGGCCCGCAGGCTGCTGGAAAGCGTCCGGCCCTGTATAGGTGGTGAAATCCGTGTCGATCCACCCCGGCGAAATGCTGTTGACCCTTGCTTTCCCCGCCAGGCTCACCGCCAGCCCATGGGTCAAGGCGGAAATCCCCCCTTTAGCCGCCGTGTAGCTTTCCGTTTGGGGCTGGCTCATGCGGTCCCGGGAAGAGGAGATATTCACCACCGCCGCTCCCGGACCAAAATAGGGGGCAAATAGTTTGGTCAGGTAAAAAGGCGCTGTCACCCCTACCCGCAGAGCGTAGTTGAATTCCTCATAGGTGCAGGTATCCAGGCCCTTCATCAGCGGCAGGGCGTTATTCACCAAGAAATCCACCCGGCCATAGTCCGCTATGACCTTTCCGGCAAAAGCTTCCAACACTGCTTTATCCCCCAGATCCCCCACAAAATACCCATTGGGCAGCAGGTCAATGATACAGACCTGGGCTCCGGCCTTGCGGAATTCCTGGGCGATGGTCTTGCCGATGCCCTTCGCCCCGCCTGTCACAACAGCCACACGATTCTCAAACATACACAGCCTCTCCTTATGACGTTTTTTCCCACGCTTCCGGGACTGGGAACCCTCTTGGTTTTTTCTGGGGAAAAGACGGTTTTGCCTGGCGTTTCTCCCCCAAATCCCAGGATTTCTTGTAAAACAAAGAGTATTATACTATACTATAAGGGAAAAATCTTTCATTTGGGAGAATTTTTATGTACGCCAAACAGCCGAAAAAAGTACTGATTTTAAATATTCTGGATATTCTCCGCAAATACAGCGACGAGGAACACCGGCTTTCCCAACGGGAGATCGGGGAAATCCTCAAATCCCAGTACGGCATGACCGTGGACCGGAAGGCAATCCGCCGGAACTTGTCCGACCTGCTGGAATGGGGATTTCCCATCGAGTACAGCGAAGCGTCCCGCAAGATCCGAGTGAAGGACGGGGACGGCCAGGCAAAGCTGGATTCTCACGGTCAGCCCCTGCAGGACGAAAGCACCCTTCTCACCGGTTTCTACCTGGAACAAAAATTCACCCCGGGAGAACTGCGTCTACTCATCGACGGTCTGCTGTTTTCCCGGCACGTCCCCTACAGCCAGTGCCAGACCATGGTGAACAAGCTGGAAGAGCTTTCCAACTTGTACTTCCGCTCCCGGCTGGGGCATATTTCCAAGCCCCCGGTGGACCAGTCGGACAACAAACAGCTTTTTCTCAACATCGAGCTGTTGGACGAGGCCATCACCAGCGGGCGGAAGGTAAAATTCCACTATGTGGAATATGGTACGGATCTGCGGCTCCATTTGCGGACACGGCCTGACGGCTCGGTGCGGGACTATCTCATCAACCCCTACCAGATGGCCGCCCAGGACGGGAAATACTATTTGATCTGCAACTATGACAAATACGACAACCTTTCCAACTACCGTGTGGACCGCATTCAGGACATCGAGATCCTGGACCTGCCCATCAAACCTTTTGAATCCCTTCCCTGGGCCAAAGGGCAGGCGCTGGACTTGAACACCTATATGCGCCAACACCCGTACATGTACACCAGCGAAACGGTTCGGGCCAAGCTGCGGATCGCCCGCTTCATGATCAGCGACGTAGTGGACCTGTTCGGCAAAAAGATCAGTTTCTCCCAGGAAACAGAAGACCAAGTCACCCTTTCCCTGGAAGCCAACGAACTGTCCCTGGAGCAATTCGCCAAACATTACGCCCCCCACGTGGTGGTGCTGGAACCCCAATCCCTGCGGGACAAGGTGCGGGACGATTTGCGCCGTGGGGCGGCAGCGTATGAAGACTAAGGCCGGCAGCCCTGGCACGCGAGGTTAGCCCTCTCCCCCAGATGGGGCAAAAACAGCCCACTATAAGAGGTAAAATAGGGATAAAGGGGGACTGAATATGAAATACAACAGAG
>DXXH01000053.1:15333-18293 GCA_019416395.1 Clostridiales bacterium | reverse complement strand
GCAACGGACTTTGACTCCGTCATCCCGTGGGTTCGAATCCCGCCAGCCCAGCCAGCAGCGTGACGCTGCACCCAAGTCGCGATCATCACTTTTGTGGTGGTCGCGATTTTTACTGCCCGCGTTTTTACTTGGTTTCATTTTTGTCTAGTACAGCCAGCGGCAAGCTGCCGCTTCCAAGTCGCGAATCTCATTTTTGTGGGGTTCGCGATTTTTGTTTTCCGCGCTTTGGACGCGGTTTTCTTTTTGTCCGGTCAGCACACCAACGTGACGCTGGATCCAAGATGCGCACCTCACTTTTGTGGGGTGCATTTTTTCTGTGTTTTGGAAAACTTTTTTCGAAAAAGCTAAAATACAAAGCAGGTTGTGTACAGGTTGTAATCTCAGGAAATTTATGGTAAAATCTAAATAGTATATTATCAAGTGATATTTCATTTATCGATATGCTTTTCTCCTTTGTGATGTGAAAAGATTGGCTCATGTGCGAAAAATGTCGAATTCTGTACCGGAATGTAACCGGTTTCATGCTTTTGCCAGCAGGGGCAAGGGAGATGCAGTTGGTATGCGCTGTGGAGCGTGACGTGTGTGACTTAAAAGGAAGAGGTGATCTATGTGGCGATCCCACTGGCGAAATTGATGGAAGATATTTCCCGCTCGGTGCAAAACTCCAATTTTTTGTTAGAGCAGATGTCCGCGGAAATGTATTTGCAAACCGGCTATCAAAAAACGAACATTTCTGGAAAGGTGGGAGAGGAAAAGGGGGAACTCTTAGTCCCCGTGACCTATTCCTTGCGGCTTTCTGAAGCCGGTCAGGAGAAAGATTTGAAGGTACCCGCGACAGCGTTGATGCACCATTCCACCATGCAGCTGGAACAGGTGGACGTGTCACTGCGCTTTACCGTTACCGGTCATACGGACGAACAAGGGGTAATGGTTGAAGTCAAACCAAAGGTTCTAGAGAACTCGGAAAAGATCAGCGAAATGAAATTGCGTTATCAGCGAGACAGCTCCTCCGAAGGAGTGTCCCGTTTGGAAACTCACCATTATCAAAATTTGTAAAAACGCCAGCGGACATACGTTGGTAAATTAGAAAGGAAGGATTTTCAATGGAAAACTACCGTCCAGATCCAAACAGGAACCAGAACGGAAATCAAAACGGCGCCAATCCCAATCCTGCCCCGAACCAGAATATCCCCCAGAGTACCGGCCCGGTTGTCTATCAGAATGGAAATCCCGTGGGGAATCCCCCTGCCAGCGAGAGCCCCGTTCAAGCGGCCAATCCATCTGCAAGCCAAAGTGCGGCCCAAAGTGCCATGCATGTCACTCAAACGGCGGAACAAGTCATTCAAACCGCTGCGGGAAATGGTGGCGGACAGCTTGGCGCTGACTCCAATGGCGGTGACGGTTCTGGAAGCAATCCCAGCGATGCGTTTGTAGGGCTTCCCATTGAATCCCTGATCTGTGGTCCCATCGTTGCGGCGGCCAAGGGGCAGCAGGAATTGAGTGCCGTGTATATTGACACCCTGATGAAGCTGGCTTATGACAGCCAGTCCGGAAGCAACGGAACGGAAGACGGCAACAAGACCAAAACCCTGGATTTTGTTCTGGATCGTCCAGTGATTGACAGCAACGGGCAGATGAGTACCCAGTCGGTGAAGATCAGCGCTCCTCTCTTGTCACTGGTTCCCATTCCGGCGTTCACCATGAGTGAGTTGACCGTGGATTTTAACATGGAAGTAAAATCTTCCACAATGAGCTCTGACCAGACACAGAGTGATGTGCAATCCACAGTAGGGTTTAACTCCTGGTTTGGGTTGAAATCGTCTATTACTGGAAATGTTTCTTCCGACATCCAGCACAAGAGAGAGACGGATTCCTCTGCAACTTACACCATTCATGCTCGGGCAGTACAGCAGCCCCCCACAGAAGGCATGCAGAAGCTGACTTCCCTTTTCACCAATTTGATGGAACCGATTGACGCCAGCAAGTCATCGCAGTAAATAGAAAAGGGATCATCTTGGGGTGTAACCTGTAGACCCCAGGAAGAAATTTGGAAATCGAGATGAGGGATGCGCCGGATTTACAGTGGGGCGTGAAGAAAGGACTGGAACTATGGCAGTAAAAGGTGTTGACGTTTCCGTACATAACGGTGATGTGAACTTTACCGCGTTGAAAAATGCAGGGATCCAGTTTGTACTGATTCGATGCGGATATGGCTCGGACATAAAAAGCCAAGACGATACGATGTTTGCCCAGAATGTGGCCAAAGCCGATAGTGCTGGACTGCCCTGGGGTGTGTATTTGTACTCGTATGCCCAGAATACCACGATGGCCAAAAGTGAGGCGGCGCATACCATCCGGCTTCTGGGGGGAAGAAAGCCTCTCTATGGGGTATGGTACGACGTGGAAGACGCTTCCCAGAAAAATTCGGACTTGGTGTCCATCTGCGATACCTATTGCAGTTCCATAGAAAAAGCAGGACTTTATTGCGGCATCTATTCCATGGAGTCATGGCTTGCCGGGGCATTGAACAGTGCCCGGCTGGACAGGTACGATAAATGGGTTGCCCAGTGGAGCAATGCGTGCAGCTACAAAAAGCCTTATGGGATTTGGCAGTTTACAGACAAACTGAATGTGGGCGGCAAGATTTTCGATGGTAACTACGCTTACAAAAAATATCCGGAGATCATCAAATCCATGAAATAATCATATTTTAAAAATCTACACCACACTCTGGAAAGGGTTCCGCAATCGGGAAATAGCGGGGCCCTTTTTACTTTTCCAGGGAATTTTCTCAGAAGCACGACTGCGCTTGTCAAAGACTGCTCAACCGAAAAGGCACCAGGAGGTTTCTGGGGAAATATTTAGCGTAAGCAAAGCCGCGAGAAAGGGCTTTCGCTGCGGCGGATTTTTTCAAGCTTTTGGCTGTGATGGCCGACCCCTCCAAATTCATTCCAGAAACA
>DXXH01000053.1:0-15323 GCA_019416395.1 Clostridiales bacterium | reverse complement strand
GCCGGAATCGAACGCAATCGATTCCGGCCTTTTTCTATGGAGTAGTTTTTGCAAGAGGAAAATGATGGTTCGATCAGTCCTGGCGAGAATGAAACCGCAGTTTTGCGAGGAAATCCTGCAATGGAGCCCGTTTCAGGATTGCTGTATGGGCTTATTCCAATCAGATAAAATTTGCGCTGAAGTGAAGTTGAATGGTAAGATACGAAAAATCCGCAAAGTCAAGGGTACTTCCATCGAAAGAAAGGGGGAATGGAAATCCAAGTACGTCACTACCCAAGAAGATAAGTAATATTTGAGATAGATCCCATTGCACGTCAGCTAAGTTTAAGGAGATTGATTAACCGAATAAGAGGACCTGGGCTTCCCCAAGCCCTCCGGCTTTTCCGTGGCTTAAGTTTCAAATCCTTACCCATGGTGGAAAGCCGGATCCGGTGGTACTTTTGCAAGGGAGGATTGATATCATCACCAAGCAATACGGATACCTTCGGGTATCCAGCAGCGATCAAAATGAGGACCGCCAACTGATTGCTATGCAAGAGCAAGGCCTGCGGTTATCCCAAATTTATATGGATAAACAGAGCGGTAAGGACTTTAATCGTCCACAGTACAAGCGCCTGGTAAAAAAATTAAAGCTGGGCGACCTGCTCTATATCTTGAGCATCGACCGGCTGGGACGCAACTATGAGGAAGTCCAAAACCAATGGCGGCTTTTGACCAAGGAAAAAGGCGTGGATATCTGTGTCCTGGATATGCCTTTGCTGGATACCCGCAGAGGCAAAGACCTTATGGGTACCTTCATCGCAGACTTAGTACTGCAAATTCTCTCCTTTGTGGCACAGAGTGAACGGGAGAATATTCGAAAGCGGCAGGCGGAAGGGATCGCAGCGGCAAAAGCAAAAGGCGTTCGGTTTGGACGCCCGCCACTTCCCTTACCGGATAACTTTCACAGTGTCTGTCAGCGTTGGAAAACGGGAAAAATCACAGGTACCGCTGCCGCGAAAGAATGCGGTATGCCTTTGGCTACCTTCCGGTATAAAGCCCAAATGTACGGAAAACAAAATTAATACAAGAATATAGAATTTACAAAAAATTGTACTTTTTTGCAAATTCTTTTCTTGCAAATTCTAATAAAAGAGTAGCACAAAATCCCGCAAAAATCAAGGGTGCTTAGCTGTATATGCACAGAATCTACATTGTTGCAAAAATGTACACATTATTACTGAAAGGAGATGATGTCATACCCATATTTGCCCGTTCACACATATTTTAAAGGAGGAAATTTTATGAAGAAAAAGCTTTTATCCCTGCTGCTGGCGGGGATGATGGTCATCGGTATGATGCCGGTGATGGCAAGCGCAGATGAGACGTCGTATACTGGCGGGACTCTCATGGCAGATGGTAGTGCGCCAGAGGATGTTAGCTTGTATTCTGCCTGGTTGCAGGATTGTAATAGTTCTGTCCCGAATAACGCGCTGGCAACTGAGTACAAAGTCTCTCTGGACGAAGACAGTCCGGAAGAAGGAGTTACTCATGTAAACATCTCTGCAAGTAAAGTGCTGCCCCAGCACTATATCACAATCAGCAATTATGGTGATATGGCTAGGGATACCAGTGGTTATTGGCTGGGAGTGGCTTTAGTGCCCACAGCAGGTGCAGAGACTGCCAGTTTTACCTGGGGCGATTCTAAAGAAGCTGTGTCCAGTGGAGAGTATCAGTTTGCGACTCAAACATTGGACGGCGCCCTTTACTATAGTGAAACTGTTTCTGAAGCCGATGGGAACAAGGTATATCAGGCTCCAGCTAGCGCGGCACCGAACAGTTACACACTGGCACAACAGTATGGTGAATCCAATGCAAAAGCCTTGGCTTTCTACGCGGATGTACCTGCAGGGAAAAGTATTAACCGGTGGCTGAAAATTTCGTGGGGAGATAGTGAAGAGGCTCAGATCTATCAGTTCACATATACAGCTACGGAACTGGGCAATGTCACCGTGCAAGAGGGAAATGTCAGTCAGACATTGGACGGTCAGAAGTTGTCTGACTATACAGTGACTCCTGATAATGAAACGCATGTTATTACCATTAAGGCCGCCAATCCGGACAAGGCGTTGAGCAAGATTGCGCTTAATTTCACTACCGATGCTGGCGCAAAGCGGACTCTGGCAATGTATGAATCCGGTGGAAAATACATAGCAGATGGCACAGATGCCTATGCGGTCGGCAACTTTATAAGGGTTGGAAACCAGGACTACGAGATCAAAACCGAGCCCGCCATTACGGGAACCATCTCTCATGTAAGTTCTTCCGACATTTACACTGGCAATCTGCATGATACCGCTGGATTGGTGTCTGATACCCAGGTTGTTTCCGGTTATACAGCAACAGTGGGCGACTACGATGCAGCGCAAAATGTCACCCAGGTTTCTGTACATGCGAACAGCCTGACTAAGCATCAAAATAATAATAGCCCAAAAGGCGTTGGCTACTGTATTGGTGTGGCCTTTACACCTAAAGAAGCTATAACCGCTAACAAAGTAAGCTATGTTTTTAGTGAAACGTTTGACGGACTAAAGGAAGCTGAAAACGAAACATGGGAACAAAACGTTCACGGTACACAGGGCGGCATTGCTTTTTACACGAATCTGAGTGAGGAGACAAAATCCGCAGAGCTTTGGGTGAAACTGACCTGGAAGAACGATAGTACACCGGTTTCTGACAGTGAGTATTATCATATCACCTTTGCGGCAGATGCATTGAAAGAGACAACCATCAATGCTGTAACCGTAAAGGAGAGCGATGAAGTTTCTTCCACTATGGCTGCCATTGTGGAAGGCCACACCATTACCTTGAATGGCGTGGCTCCGGGGTCCGAGACTACCTATAGCCTGGAGTATACCACTGACGCGGGCGGTAAAGGCTCAACAGAGGTGAAGGTTTCCGAGGAAGGTGAAATCACTTCTGGTAGCTCTTTCACTATGCTGGATCAAACTTACACTGTGAAGGCGGAATTCCTTCCTGCCGAGGTAAATGTAGCACCTGCAGGTGAAACAACCGTCGACAGTGCTGAAGGTGTGGAGGAAGATGTTTTAACTGCCGTTAAAGAGACGACGGCGGATTTGAGCGCAGCCACTGTGCAAGCCGCTACAAGCGTGGCCAATGATAAAAACGTTGCAGATGAAGCTGCAGCTGCTTTGAAAGAAGCCAGCGTTACTGTTGAAGAAAGTGACACAGTTACTGTTTATGTGGAACCCTACCTGAATATTTATGCCCAAACCTATACCGCACCAGCTGAAGGTGTTGCGGGCAGCATGGTTTTGAATATTACCCCCATGTATCGCACGATTGCCAGTACCGCAAAGACAGCTGATGCTATTGAATTAGAAGGCACAGAACCTGGTACTCCCAAAAATGCGGTTGTGATGCAAGAAAATCAGCCATTTGCGTCCACACAGTGGCAGCCTATTGAGATGACCATTCAGCTGCCTGATGGGTTTGTTAAGAGCACAAGTGATAAGGTTTATGTCAATCATAAAGGGTATTCCTATGGCACAACAGTAAGTGATACAAAGGGTATTGAGCCCTATGTCATAACCTTCACGAATCCCCATGGCTTTAGCGTGTTTGAAGTTACCACCGAAGGCCCCGTTGCTTCGATTGGAGATACGCAATACGCTACCTTGCAGGCTGCTGTAAATGATGTTGCCAATAGTGGTACCATCACTTTGCTGGAAGATGTTACCACGAAAACTGACGTGACTGTATCGGATTCTAAAACCTTTACTCTCGAACCTGGGAATAAAGTGGTGTTAGAGAAGATCGGGGAAAATCTTACTGTAAACGGCAAAAATGTTACCTTGTCGGATGGTAAGGTTGTGGTAGAAGTTGGGTCTACTGGAGGCGGTACTACCGGCGGTGGCTCCACCGGTGGCGGATCCAGCTCCGGCGAGACCTATGACAACACCGTAGCCACCACTACAAACGGCAAGGTCACTGTAACCGACGCCAAGAAGGGCGAGACTGCTACCATTACCACCACTGCCGACAAGGGCTACAAAGTGGGCACAGTGACCGTGAAGGATGAGAAGGGTAAAACCGTGTCCGTTACCAACGCAGGCAGCGGCAAGTACACCTTCACTCAGCCTGAAGGCAAGGTGACTGTCACCGTTACCTTTGTGTGGGATAATCCCTTCAAGGACGTGAAGTCCAGCGATTGGTGGTATGATGCGGTGCAGTATGTCAACCTGAATGGGTTGATGGCCGGTACAGGTTCCAACACCTTTGAGCCTACCGCTACTCTGACCCGCGCCCAGGCTGTGCAGGTGCTGTACAACCTGGAAGGTCAGCCTGCTGTGACCGGAAAGAACACCTTTACCGATGTTACTTCCAATCACTGGGGCGTGAAGGCCATCACTTGGGCTTCTGCTAATGGCGTTGTGGCCGGTGTCGGCAACAACGAGTTTGACCCCGATGTGAATGTCTCCCGCGAGCAGTTCGCTCAGATGATGTACAACTATGCCACTTACAAGAAGTACAACACCAGTGCTTCTGCGGACCTGACCAAGTTCCCCGATGAGGGTTCGGTCAGCACCTGGGCAGAAAAGGCATTGGCTTGGGCAAACGCGGAAGGTTTGATCAACGGCAGCGAAGATGGCGGCGTTTCCTATTTGGCACCTGCCGGAACCGCTACTCGCGGTCAGACCGCCAGCATCTTGATGAACTTCGACAAGAACATTGCCGAATAATTCGGAAATTAAGTAGAGTAAAAGTTGCATCTTTCCACGGAAGGCTTCCCTAGCAAGGGGAGCCTTCTTTTTGTATGTAGAAGTTTGGAAAGGGGAAGTTTCGAACCTGGCATGGGTAAAGGGGTAAAATGAAGCAAATAGGAGAAAGGGGATTTCAAAAGAGGTTCATGTGTGCGGAGCACGTGGAAGGACAAAACGAATAGTAAAAAAATGACCTTTCCATCGGAAGGAGAAACTCCTGCAATGAAAAAGGTCTTTTTTATAGGGCAAGAGAGCCAGTTTTGAAAAAGTAAAACTGGAGTGGAGCCTGTATAATAAGAACGCTGGGAGTCCAGCGGAAAAGATTTTGTAAAAGAGGGGGAACGAAGATGGCATTTGCCATGCGCATGGCGCTTAACGAGGAAATTATCAAAAAAGCCTCGGTAAAGGATCTGTACATCAACGGGAAGAAAAATGGTTTTTCCTTTGACGTCCAGCTGGCCTATTATCGGGGGCACTATTTGTCAGATATTGATTTGCTGGAAGTTTTTGTAGATGGGGAGAAGATCCCTCAGGAAGCGGTTACATTTGAGGTGAATGGCAAGGAACTGCCGGTTTACAAGCTATCCTGGGCTGTGACGGAATTTTGGAGCCAAGTTACGCCGGCCACGATCCGGGTGATTCAAAAGGGTGGACTGACCCCGGGAACGCATCAGATCCAATTGAAGCTGATGCTGCGGGTGCCCTATATGCAGATTGGGCCGGATCACACCTTCATGCCCTTGGACAGCGGCGACACGGTAACGGTTACAGTGGAGTGAGGAGGTAGACACATGAGCAATATTAAACTGGGAATCACCCTGTTTTGTTACGGGACGGAATATGCCAGATTCCAATATGATTTTGAAGAATGCGTCCGCCAGGCGGCCTTGGCGGGAGCGGAGGGATACGAACTGGTGGGGACCCAGATGCTTCCCTCGTATCCCAATGTCAGCGACGAATTTCTGGGGTTGGTTCAGGATCTGAAGACCAAGTACGGTATTGGCCCGGTATGCTATGCAGCAAACAACGATAAGGGCATGCGGCCCGACCGAAACTTGACCGATGAGGAAATGCTGGCAGACACGATTTTGGATTTGAAAGCTGCCAACAAGCTGGGGTGCAAAGTGATGCGCAGCCAGTATATGCTGTCGCCTGCCGCCTTTGAGCGCCTGGCCCCTTACGCAGAGCTGTTTGACGTGAAGGTAGGGATCGAGATCCACAATCCCGAAACACCGTCCTCTCCCGCAATCCAGCAGTATTTAGAGGTGATCCAGCGAACAAAGTCCCCCTATTTGGGATTTGTTCCGGATTTCGGATTCTTATCCGTAGCCCCCAATAAACCCCAGTGGATCAAAGCTTTGCAAGCTGGCGTGAAGGAAGAACACCTGCAAATGGCGGCGGAAATGCGGGCCAGCGGCGTTCCCCAAGAGGAAGCCCAGGCACGTCTGATGGAAGCAGGGGCCCATCCGGCAATCCTGGGGGTAGTGGCTGGAATGTACGGCTTTGTTCAATTTAGACCCCGTGAGACTCTGCCAAAAATGCTGGAAGAACTGCGGGAGATTCTTCCCTACAGCTTTGAAATGCATGGTAAATTCCACTACCTCAGTGAAGACTACGTAGAGCCCAGCATTCCTTATGAGGAGATTCTTCCCATGCTGAAGGAAAATGGGTACGACGGCTATCTGATCTGCGAATATGAAGATGAATTGTACTGTGGCGGCACAGAGTTTACAAAGCGTCAAATGGCCATGGAGCGGCGCATTCTGGGCCAGTAAGGGCCAGCAAAACAAATCTATAGCGTTTGAATTTTAAATGGAAAAAGAAAAAGGCTTTCCCAAGTTGGATTTTGGGAAGGCCTTTTTTGATTTTGAGGAAGTCAGCCGGTTTTGCGGATTCTCAAAAAGCGGATCTCATTGGCTTTCAGGCAGACTTTAACCGGCAGGGAATGATTCTGTGCCTCACCGGTGTGTATGGTGAGTTTTGGCTCGCAGATATGGCGCAGATAGCGCACGTCGTGCCGGGAAAGCTCCGGCTCAAATCCCAGTTCTCTCCAGAAATACAGGAGATTCCCGGTTTTGTCCCCCACCTGATAGGATTTGATCTGGTAACTGCCGTTTTCTACGTCCGCCAAACTCAGGGAGAGTTCCAAGTCCCCCAGATCGTCAAAGTATTTCTGGATTTGTTCCTTTCGTACCTCGTTTTCCCGGGTGAGATAATAGCGGGAATTGGGAGTTTTCACATTGTGGCAGAGAATGCCGTAGGAACCTTGGCCGTCGGTGGTGACGATGAAATTTTTCCCACTGGCAATGCGGTTTCCGTAAAGCCAGCTGAGGAACAGATAGGCGAAAGCGGCCGGTTTCATGATCCCGTTCTTGGAGATCAGCCCGGAACCGCCGTGCAAGGGGCCCCGGGAATCCAGATACTCGGATACCAGGTCGCTGGCGAAAAAATAGCAGACCAAATCCGCTTTCCCGCACAGATCCAATCCGTTTTTGACCAGATAGGCAGCTTTGTAGCAGGTGTCGTTGATGTAATTGCGATCGGAGATGGTCAGATTCCATTCGGTGACATAAAGCTTCGCTTGGTCCATGCCGGCTTCCTTCATCAGCCGGCGGGCGGCGTTCACTTTGTGGAGAATGCCGTCCTGATCCGTGGAACGGCGGGAATAAGAATCCTGGTTTACTTCCCCCCCGGTCATAGGGGTAGTATAGCATGGAGAGAAAATCGGGCCGGACAGGCTGTCGGTTCCATTGGCGGAGAAATTCCAGAGTAACGTCCCCTTCATCGGAAAAACCAATCCGAAGGCCACAGCCGCCTACCTCGATGGCTGGGGCATGGGATTTAGCAGTGTTGTAAATCAAGTTAAACCTGTGAAAATAGTCCTCATTGGCCCCGGACTTACCCCAAGCCCTTTCATCAAACCAAAGCTCCAAGCGCCAGGTGTTCAGCTGGCTGGAACCATACCGGGCTCGCAGGTGGCGCATCATGCTTTGGAACAGGATTTCCCATTCTTTTGTTTCCGTGAAAGTTTCCACGGTTTCCTCTTCCAAAATGGCGTTTTGCGCGTTCCGGTAAAGGCGTCTGGGTTTGTTTCCCAATTCCATATGGGGTTTCAAGCCGTTTTCCAGCAGGAAATCCAGGACCGCATCCAATTTGGAA
Organism: Clostridiales bacterium; assembly: GCA_019416395.1. GTDB lineage: Bacteria > Bacillota > Clostridia > Oscillospirales > Acutalibacteraceae > Acutalibacter. The sequence continues at coordinate 7,401 of DXXH01000053.1, read as the reverse complement.
AAGTTGTACGTGCCGGCTTCCCCGGGCACGATCAGCATCTCTTTGGAGAAAATATTCCAAAAACGCACATGCTGTAAGTGAAGCATTTCGGTCAAAAGCAAAATATGTTCCCGTACTCCCGATTTCAGCAGTTCTGCAGCAGGCCCTACATTGATGGTATCACACCAAATGTTTTCCAGAGGGGTTTGGGCGGTTCCCCTGCAGGTTTGCTCCACGTGGTTGGAAGAATGTGGGTCGTCCCGCAAGGAATCGTCTGCCCGGAGCAGCTGGTCTAACCGCTTTTCCACAGCCTGGTCTGTGTCGGTACTCTTCGCCAGCAATTCTTTTTCCTGACGCTGCTTCCGGATCGCAGAGGGGGTAGCGCCGTAGCGCTTCCGGAAAGCTTTGGTGAACGAGGTCACATTGACAAAGCCGTTGTCAAAGGCAATTCGGGTGATGGGCATGTTGGTGTAGAGTAAATCGTCCACCGCATGATACAGCCGGATATCCGTCAAATATTCCGCAAAGCTCATGCCATAATTTTTGCGGAAAAACCGGGACAGATATCCCTGGGAAAGGTAGAGCTTTTCCGCCAGTTCTTTGGAGCTTAGTGGCTGGTTATAATTGGCGTGGAGATAGCTGTTGATTTGGTCCATTCTATCCCGGAAACGTTCTTCTTTATCCATATGGACAGGCTCCACAATGTTGGAGCGGAAATCCGTGGTCACAATATCCAGCAGGCGGTAGCACAGCGCCAAATATCCAAAATCTTTCTGAGGGTTCCGCTGGGCCAGATACCGGTCCAAAAGAAGCTTTAGAGTGTGGCGCAGTTCTTGATACTGGGTATTTTCTTCTCGGGAAGAGTCGCACCAAAACTGGATATGCGTGGCCTGAGCCGCATTGCTGATCAACTGATGGGGAAGGGTGATTTTCACAAACAGCACGTTGTCCGATGCGGCAGCCCGGTAGCTCTTATTCACGTTGACGATAAACACGTCTTCTTCTGTCAGGCGGGATGTTTGTTCCCCAATGCGGATTTCCAGAGAACCCTCTAGCACATAGAACAGTTCCGCGCTTTGATGAAAAACATCTTGCTCCGGAGCGGAATCCAGAACCTGTATTCGTAAAATGGCGTTGTTCAAGGTATATGACACTTCCCAAATGTTTGAATTCCTATTTTTATACCGTTATTATAGTTTGTTTTCGTGTAAAAAGCAAACAGGCCTGGCGAAAAAGCGGAAGAGAGGTAAAACTCAGTAGGTGTTTTTTGACCTTTTGCTCCTCTGAAGAAAAGAAGAGGTGAAAATGGAAAGGAAAAATCGTCTGTTTCCAAGAAGAAAACCAGGGAGAAAATCCCTATAATTTGAAAATAGATAAGGGGAGTTTACGCTCCCGAAACATTCCATCAAATACGCGAAAACAGGAGGAAGGAGCTATGGCAAAACTGAAAATAGGCGTAATCGGCTGCGGCGGCATTGCGAATCAAAAGCATTTCCCCGCGTTGACTGCCAACAAAGAATTGTGTGAGATCGTGGCTTTCTGTGATATTATCCGGGAACGGGCGGAAAAAGGCGCCGCTGAATTCGGAGCACCCGGTGCAAAGGTCTATGAGGACTATCGGGAGCTGTTGGCGAATCCGGAAGTGGAAGTAGTACATGTGTGCACCCCTAACGTGTCCCACAGTGAGATTACCATTGCCGCATTTGAGGCGGGGAAGCATGTTTACTGTGAGAAGCCCATGTCCCACAGCGCGGAAGAGGCGGAAAAAATGGTAGCTGCCTGGAAAAAGAGCGGCAAGCAGTTTACCATTGGCTATCAAAACCGGTTCCGTCCGGAAGTGCAGAATTTGCACACTGCTTGTGAAAAAGGAGAACTGGGGGATATTTACTATGCCAAAGCTCACGCAGTGCGGCGCAGAGGCGTTCCCACTTGGGGCGTGTTCCCCAATAAGGCCCTGCAAGGCGGAGGACCACTGATCGATATCGGCACCCACGCCTTGGACATCACCCTTTGGTGCATGAACAATTACCAGGTGGAAAGCGTTACCGGCAATGTGTTCTACAAGCTGGGCGAGCTACAACAGGCTACGGAAGGAAACCTGTTTGGGCCTTGGGATCCCAAAACCTTTGAGGTGGAAGACTCGGCCATGGGGTATATCAAGATGAAAAATGGGGCGGCAATCCATCTGGAATCTGCCTGGGCAATCAACCTGCGGGAGAGCCGGGAAGCCTCTACTACTTTGTGCGGGACCTTGGCTGGTGCGGAGATCCATTCCGGTATGAGCTATACCAAAAACGAGTTGATCTACAACCGGGGCCGCAATGGCCAGATGATGGAAGAAACTCTTTCCCCGGTGGGCGGCGTAGCCTATTTCGGCGGCGGTGGCGGTGAAGAAGGGGTGATCGACTGCCGTCAGTGGTTGGAAGCCGTGGGGAACGGAACCAGTCCCCTGGTAAAGCCGGAAGAGGCTTTGGTGGTTACCCAGGTTTTGGACGCCATTTATAAGGCAGCCAAAGAAAACAGGGAAGTGCGTTTTTAAGCAAAAGCATTGGGGAAAGGGTTGCCGGTTCCGCCGGGTCCCATAGCTGGCAACAGAGGTGTGCTTTAAAACATTACCTGTGGGTAGCAGGTTTCCCGAAGCGTCCCCTTCCGTCATTTGTCTGACCGTGGTTGGGAAAATAGCCCAATAGAACGGATTTTCTTTCTCTTGCGTATAAAATTTACAAAAGGTGTTGCTTTTTTCGCCGTTTTTGGTAGAATGACCATAGCGTATCCCTGCTTTTCCAGGAAGGTAAAATCCTGGGAAGCGGGGGATTGGAAAACGCATGGTCAACCAGTTGAGAAACGGGAAGGGGCAGGAAAATGAATGTAGGCATTGTCATTTCACACACAAAAGAAGGTATGGATGAAAAATTTGCCCAGGCTGCTGCCCAGGGGTTTCACCAGTGCCAGCTCACCAGTTGGGCGCCCGATTTATGGACCGATGAAAACGCGCAGGAGATCCAGGGACTCTGTGAGAAGTACGCCATGGAGATCACGGCTTTTTGGTGCGGGTGGGCCGGTCCGAAAGCGTGGAACTTCACAGATGGCCCGGAAACCTTGGGCATTGTACCGGTAGCGTATCGAAGTGTCCGGGTGCAAAACCTTCTGGACGGGGCCGCCTATGCCCGGAAGCTGGGCCTTAAGGACGTGGTGACCCACATGGGATTTATCCCTGAAAACGCCAGCGATCCCAATTATCCCGGTGTGCGCGCTGCAGTGGCGGAGATCGCTTCTGCCTTGCAAAGCAACGGTCAGAACCTGTTATTTGAGACAGGACAGGAAACTCCTGTGGTGTTGCTGCGCTTGATTGAGGACGTGGGAACGGGCAACTTGTTTGTGAATTTGGATCCTGCCAACCTGATTCTGTATGGTAAGGGAAACCCGGTAGACGCTTTAGATGTGCTGGGAAACTATGTCCGGGGCGTGCATGCTAAAGACGGTATGTATCCCACTAATGGCAAAGAATTGGGAGAAGAGAAGAAGGTTGGGGAAGGAAAGGTCAATTTCCCCTGCTTCTTGAAGAGGCTGAAAGAGATTGGCTACGATGGCAGTTTGACCATTGAGCGGGAGATTACGGGTCCCCAGCAAACAGCCGATATTCAGGAGACACAGCAGTATCTGCGAGATCTGATTGCCAAACTGTAAGGAGAGCTCCGCTGATAAGGTGGGATAAGAAGCAGGGAGACAAGCCCTGATTCTTTGTTTGAAAAATTTCTTGAGGGTGAAGAAACCCCCGCTTGTTTGCGTACCAGCTGACAAGCGGGGGTTTTTGGTTGCTTTTCTCTGTTCTATTGGCGGGGCATAAAACGCTGTGAAAAATGGAAATGTCGTCATGTGGGTCGCCGCTGTTGCGATGGATTCGCTCGGCTGCGGTGAAAGAAAAGACAGGATAGGACTTCTTGTATCCGTTTAGAAACTTTGCTATAATAAAGAATAATTTTAAAAAGAAAGGAAAATTCCTATGGAAAATATCCTGTCTGCCGTAAAGGCAAACATTCAAAAGGTGCTGGTGGGAGAGGAGCGGGCCACCAGCTTGCTGCTTACAGCACTGGTAGCAGGCGGCCATGTGCTGATTGAGGACGTTCCCGGCATGGGAAAAACGGTGTTGGCCCGGTCGCTGGCCAAATCGGTGGACGGCGTGTTTGGACGGGTACAGTTTACTCCGGACCTGCTGCCCTCGGATGTGACGGGATTAAACTACTTTGACCGGAAGACGGGGGAGTTCCAATTCAGCCCTGGTCCGGTGTTTTGCAATATTTTGTTAGCCGACGAAATCAACCGTGCCACACCCCGGACCCAGTCCAGCCTGTTGGAATGTATGGCGGAAGGCCAGGTTACGGTGGATGGGGAAACACGGAAGCTTCCCCCGCCCTTTTTTGTCATTGCCACACAAAACCCCGTGGAAACCTTGGGGACCTACCCCTTGCCGGAAGCTCAGCTGGACCGGTTCCTCATGCGGATTTCCATGGATATGCCCACCAAAGACCAGGAGCGGAAAATCCTAGAGCGGTTCCGGGATAGCGAGCCCCTGGAAACCCTGACGCCTGTTTGCGGGAAAGAACAGATCCTGGAATTGCGGGCAGCAGCCCGGAAGCTGTATATTCACCCGGTGCTTTTAGATTACATTGTGGATTTGGCCCGGGCGTCCCGGGAAATGCGGGGCGTGGAACTGGGGGTCAGCCCCCGGGGGACCTTGGCCCTGTTGCGGGCTTCCCAGGCAAAGGCTTTGGTGGAAGGCCGGGAGTTTGTCACACCCGAAGACGTGAAAGAAGTGGGCGTACCGGTGTTGGCTCACCGGCTGGCGGTCAGCGGAATGACGGGATCTTCCCAGGCGCAAAAGGACGCTGCTGAGGGATTGCTCCAGTCGGTGCCCCTTCCCACGGAAGATTGGTCCAAGTGATATGGGGGCGCTGTGCATATTGCTCCTGCTGGTGGCACTGTTTTTCCTTCAGGGATTCTTGTACGACCGGCTGTGGAGCAAGGGATTGGAAGCAAAAATCGCATTCCGGGAAGAATACGCAACAGAGGACGATACTGCTGTTTTGACAGAGGTGATCGTCAACGATAAGCTGTTGCCGTTGCCGGTGGTAGAGATCGATTTCCACATGGACAAAGGGTTGCTGTTTTTAGGGGAAGCCAATACAGCGGTAAGCGACCGTTCCTATCGCCGCGATGTGTTCACGTTGGGTGTGCGGCAGAAGATCACCCGCACTCTGGAGTTTCAATGCGCCAAACGGGGCTATTACCGCATTGATCAGGCAGGTATGGACGTACGCAGCCTGTTGCTGGGCAAAAAATATGTGGGGGTCTCGCCCCAGGATACAGATTTTTATGTGCTGCCCCGGCCAGTACCTACCCAGCGGATCCAGATCCCCTTTTCCCAGATCATGGGGAGCATTCTCAGCCGGAAAAAGGTGTATGACGATCCCTTTGAATTTGCGGGGCTGCGGGATTACGCTTTGGGGGATCCCATGAAATACATCAACTGGAAAGCTTCCGCTAAAACTGGGGAGCTGTTGGTGAATATACATGAGTCCACCCTGTCCCAAAAGGTGGCGGTAGTGGTGGATTTGGAAGGCTTGGGTGTGCAGCAGGCCGATGTGCTCAATGAGGAAGCCATGCGCATTGCCTGTACCTTGTGTGTGCGGCTGTTAGAAGTGGGAGTAAGGATCGGTGTCTGGTCCAATGGCATTGATGCTTTGACCGGAAAACCTATGGCATTGCCAGAGGTTTCCGGAGCGGGAAGTGTCCTTTCTCTGCGGAAGACGTTTGCTTGTGCGAAAGCTGGGAATGGCTTGGAGCCGGTGGAATCGTTTTTCCCAGAGGAAGACGGGGAAATTCTGTGTGTACTGGTTTCCAGGAATCAGCGGGAAGAGCTGGCCCGGACCTTTGCCCAGCGGGCTGGCAAGCGGGAATGGGTGCAAATTGTGCCTTACCGTGAGTCGTATCAGGAGCTTCCCCAGTTTGGGGCTGTGCATAGGCTGTACTGGGAAACGTGAAAGGAGAGGTGGCTGTGAAGTGGATCAGAAGGTTGGGAAACTGGCGGCAGCTGGTGATGCGAACCATAGGCTGGCTTCACTGTGCCATGATTTATGCCTTGTTTTACTGCGCGGTTTTCCGGCTGTTGCAAGGGGAAGAAACACTGCGCTGGACCATGTGGAGAGGGCTCCTTTCCATAATCCCCTTGGCGGTAGCGGATCTGGCAGGGGAATTCTGCCGGAAACTGTGGCAATTTTCCCTGGTGAGCTTGGGTGCCTGTGGTTTGGCCTGGGTGCTTTTGGGTCACCCAGCCACAGCGCTTCCCATTGCAGTAGTGTGCTTTTTCCGTGGGAAAAACCGGCTTTCTGAGGAACCGGTGGAGTCCATGCTGGACCGGCCACAGCTTCCCCTTGTTCTGGTGGTGTTACTGCCATTTTTTTACAGCGCTTTAGGCGGTGGGCCTTCCCTGCAAAAACTTTGTCTGATCTGGGCCGCTCTGTACGTGCTGCTGTATGGGGCTTGGGTGGGATTTGAAAGAATTCAGCGGTATCTGTCGTTGAACCAAAATATGGCGGGCGTGCCGGTGAAGCGGATTGTGCGCACCAGCGGGTTAGCGGTTATGGGAATGGTGCTTTTGGCAGGGGGATTGCTGCTCCCGGCGTTGATGCTGGAAAACGGCTATTTCCGTATCGATCCCCAGCAAAACCGGGTGACTGTGGAAACGGAGATCGAGCCTGTGGAAATGGAGATGCCTTCCCTTCCTCAAGAGTTACTGGAGTTAGGGGAAGGTTCTACCTTTCAAATTCCACCGTTTGTATCTTATTTGTTCACAGCGGTCATCGGGGCAGCGGTGATTGTCTGCCTGTTTTACGGAATATATTTGGTGTTGCGGAATTTTCGGGGAACATTTGTGGATCATCGGGATGTGGTGCAGTATTTGCGTGGGCCTGAGGAACAGTCTGAGAGCGTTCCCAAGAAAAAAGGGAAGGGGATTCCTCTTTGGGACCGCACCCCCAATGCCCAGGTCCGCAGGAAGTATCGCCGGGAGATCTTGCGCATGGCCAAGGAAAAACCGCCAGGCTGGGCGGCTCCCCGGGAGATTGAGGAAACGGTGGGCCTACAGGATCAGCGCCTTCACCAGCTTTACGAAAAAGCCCGTTATAGCCAGGAAGGTTGTACTGCTCAGGAATTGAAAGATTTGAAACGCTAAAAAAGAAACACCCTTGGGAAGCCCCAGGGGTGTTTTGCTGTATGGGTAGAAAGTTTCTGGTGTGGGAACAATTTTCTCAATGGAAGTGACGTCCCGCTACTTCCTGCAAGATGGGAAAAACTTCCCTGGTACCGGCCAGAATAGGCTGAGGGGTCTGATAGGTAAATTCCTTCCCAGGTACGGTGCCAATC
>DXXH01000052.1 GCA_019416395.1 Clostridiales bacterium | reverse complement strand
TCATACAGCCTTTCACCAGGGTATTGTGCTGAAAGGCGCTGTAAAATTTGGCCACCAGCACAATGATGAGGAAGGAAGGCAGCACCACCCCTATAGTGGCGAACAGGGCCCCCAGAAAACCGGCAGTTTCCGCTCCCACATAGGTGGACAGGTTCACCGCCAGCGGCCCTGGGGTGCTTTCGCTGACAGCCACGAAATTCACCAGCTGTTCCAGGCTCATCCACTGGTGGGACAGCACTTCCTGCTGGATCAGCGGCAGCATGGCGTAGCCGCCCCCAAAGGTAAAGGCCCCGATTTTGAAAAAGGTCAGGAAAAGCTCCAGAAAAATCACAGCTTCATCCCCCCGATCTTCAGCTTGGAAGCCCCAAGGCCCAGCAAGGCGCAGGCCACCAGAACCAGAATGCTGTTGGCCCCGAAAAATCCCACCAGCACAAAGGCCCCCGCCGCCAGCACGTAGGAAGTCACATTCCAGGGACACTGCCGGACCATGGACACCAGGGCGCTGAGCACCAAGGCCACCACCGCCACCCGGATCCCCCAGAATGCATACCGCACTGCTGGAAAATTTTCAAACTGCCGCAGCACAAAGGACAGCAAAAAGATAATCACGAAAGAGGGCAGCACCACTCCCACCGTGGCAGCGGCCGCGCCCAGCTTCCCCGCCAGCTTGTACCCGATAAAGGTGGCGGTGTTTACAGCGATGGGGCCTGGGGTGCTTTCGCTTACCGCCAGGATATCCAAAATGTCCTTTTCCTCGATCCAGTGTTCCTTTAAGGAAATTTCCCGGCGAATCAAGGGGATCATGGCGTAGCCCCCACCAAAGGTAAACGCACCGATTTTCAGAAATTTTAAAAACAGCTTCAGGCACAACTCCCATTTTGTATGTTCCATAGGCCGCTCCTTCCAGTTGGCTTTTGGCATCATTGTACACCAGATAAGGGCCTGTGGCAATTCCTTCGGGGAAAGAAAAAGGCCCCGGTTTTTTCCGGGGCCCAGTTTGGGAATTTTTATCGCTGGACAGCGTCCAACACTCGACTATCCACCCACAGTAGTTCGCCTGTGTCCAGGTCGATGATTTTAGTGGTGACTTTCTCTCCAATAGGCACTGTCAAACCAACAACGTCCGCCGACACACTGTATTCGGCCAGCTGTTCCTCAGTCTCCCCCGCATTTTGTTTCAATTTTCCCAACTGGGAAGTCTGGGGACCGGTATACTTCCAGCGGTCGTTCCAAGAACCGTCGGCGTTATAGCTCTCACTTCCCCACAGCAAGGTATCCTGGGAGTCATATACCTCCACTCGCAGGTTCATTTCTGCCTGCTCTTGGGGCAGAGTGAAGTATACACTGCCGGTATATCCATTTAATTTTTCAAACGTCACATTCCTCACGGAAAATCCATTCTCTTCCTTGCCCATACCGCCGTTTTGCAGGATTAGATACCGGTAAGGATTGTCCAGGTCCAGCAGGCCCCCGTCATCGTAGGTGGTGGAAGGGGTCACGGTCTGGGCTTCGATGTCAATGGTAAACTCCGCCAGCACTTCTTCCTGCCGGGTCCCTGTATCGTAAAACCGGAGCACCGCCTGGGTGGTACCGGCGGGTAAGCCGTCAAAATACAGGTCAGCGGTCTGGGGCTCTTTGGACTGGTAATCGTAGCCCGTGGTCTTGGTGTAATCAATTCGGTAGGTCTCTCCATCGGGCGTGCACAGGAAAGGATATCCCAAACTGCCGTCCGCCGGCACATTGGGTGTCACATCTCCCCAGTAGGGCTTCTCGATGGTAACCACCGTCTGAGTGGGAGTACCGGACACAGCCAGCACTTTGGCGCCGTTGTCTTCGGCGCTGCTGGTGAAAGAAAACTCGTGGGCCCGGTCCACTGTCAGGGTAAAGCTGCCTTCAAAGGTCCCGTCAATGCTTTCCGTCTGGTAGGAGCTTTCCCCCTTGTCCCCCTTCACCCGGCCGGAAAGATCCCGCAGGGTGAGGATCACCTCTAATGTTTCCCCTTCCCGTTGACTTTCCGGGACGGTCAGAGACAAAGTGGTGATCCACTGTCCGTTTCGCTCATAGAAGGGGTTGACTCCCACCAGCTCCGCTGCTTCCCCGTTGATGGTGGCAGCGGAAGTCCGTCCGTAATTTCCAACGTCCACCCCGCTGTACCGGTCTAGGTCCTCTTGAGGGCCGGTAAGCGTCAGGGATACTTGAGCTGTATTGCCGTCGCTGTAGCCCTGCTGGAAGGTGATTCCCCACTCCACGTTTTCCGTGGCCGCTGCCACGTCCACATCTTCCAGCACGTCATACGTATCCAGGTAAGCCCCGTTGCCCCCTGTTTTGCTCATGTGGTTGGTGTCGTAGAATAAGCTTCCTAAAAAGTTTCCCACCAAGGGGATTTGAGACGCCAGAGCAGGATTGGCGGCAGCCACTCCAAAGAGCGCCCCAGCTACAACCACAAAACTGCCCACCAGAGCAGCTACCCGGCGTATCGTCCGCCTTCTATGGATCCCGCGTACTTGGGCAAGGGCTTCTTCCACCCGGGGGGCAAGTTGATCGGGAATCGGGATTTCCGGGATCGATACCCGGCTTAAATTTTCTCGCATATAGGTTCCTCCTTCAAAATGGTGCGCAATTGTCCGATGGCCCGCCGCAGGTACACCGACACCGTGCCTTCTGGCATACCTGTGACGGCGCTGATCTCCCGAATGGTGTAACCGTCCAGGTATTTCAATTTGACCACGTCCTGGTACTTTTCCGGAAGCGCTTCTATTGCCTGGTACAGGTCCATCCGCTCCTCCAGAGTGATCTCCTCCTGGGCGGGGCAGCCCAGTTCCTCCTCCAAAGGTACGGCAGGCCTCCTTCTGCGAAGCATATCCTGAGCTGTGTTGATCAGGATCTTGGTCAGCCAGGTGCGGAAATGTTCCGGCTCCCGCAAAGTTTTTACGTTCTTATACGCCTTGATAATGGAATCCTGCACTACGTCCAGAGCGTCGGCCTCCTCCCGCATATAGAGAAATGCCATGCGGTACAAATATTCCTGTTCCCGTTCAATCAGGGTTCCAAAGGCTTTGGGATTCCCCCGCATGGCTTTTTTTACCAGAGACCGCTCCCGATTTTTCACAAACCATCTCCCCCTTTCTGTCTCTTTGCCCTTTAGACGAATCCCCCACGTCCTTTTCTTACAAATGGTCCACGCTTTTTTCCATTAGTGTACCCCTATGTGAAATCTTTGGAAAGTCCCTTGACAGGTTTTCCCTTTTTCCTATACAATAAAATGGTATTGTTATATGGAAAAACCGGTTTATGGACCGGTGAGCCTCAGAATTTTTCCATGGTTGTATCCCCTGGACTTTTGACTTTTTAGAAACATGGTTCCAGTCTTCACGGAAAGGAGATGCCTTATGTCCGCTACGTCTGTGGGAGAAATCTCCCTGTTTGGTTGCCCAATTTCCGGAGAGGTGATCCCTGTCTCCCAGTGTTCTGACCCCACTTTCGCTCAAGGACTTTTAGGCCCGGGGGTAGTGATCCGGCCATCGGACTGCGTGGTATATTCCCCCGCAGACGCCAGGGTGGAATTCTCCCTTTCCACCAAACACGCCCTGGGTCTGGAAACGGCAAATGGGATCAAATTCCTCATTCACGTGGGCATGGATACCAACCGTTTAAAGGGAGAAGGTTTTGAAACATTTGTAAAAGAGGGGGATTCCGTAAAGCGGGGGGACAAGCTGTTGGAGTTTGACCCCAAAGTCATGGCGGAACACCACTGCGCGCTGGACACTCCCTTTGTGTTCTGCAACTGTAAAACTGGCTGGGAAGTCAACCTGATCAAAACCGGGTCCGTCCCCGCCGGGGAAGATTTGCTCCGCTTGCGCTCCCTGATTTAACAGTTTGCCCACGCTCCCTCTCCCCTCAGGCAACAGACCAATTCCAGGCTGTTCCCTGAAAAAACGGGGAAAACAGGAGTGTTGTCAATCCAGGGTCCGGACAAAGGAAACCCTTGGGGCGTCCATGGACCGCTCTTGTAAATTGGGGTCCTTAGAGAAAGACTTACGCTTTTTCGCCGGGGGCCAGCAGTCTCCGGCATTTTTTATGATGTAAAGGAGTGTATCCCATGCTGCCTAAATTGAACTACCACGTGGAGCCGGAAAAAGGCTGGCTCAACGATCCCAATGGCCTTTGCTATTTCCAAGGGAAATACCACGCTTTTTTCCAGCACAATCCCAAAGCCCCCAAGTGGGACGTGATGCACTGGGGCCACGCCGTCAGTAAGGACCTGGTCCACTGGGAAGAATTGCCCATTGCCTTCTATCCCGACCAGCCCTATGAGGCCGGCCTGGGCTGTTTTTCCGGTTCGGCTGTGGAAAAAGACGGCAGGCTGTACTTTTTCTACACCGCCGTGGACAAGCAGCTGGCCCAGACCCAGTGTATGGCCTGGACCGATGACGGAGTGAGCTTCACCAAATACCAGGGCAACCCCATCATCACCCAAAGCCCCTTGGACCCGGAAAGCAAGGATTTCCGCGACCCCAAAGTCTTCCAATGGACCGACGGCAGCTACCGCATGGTGCTGGGCGCGGGAAAAGACGGGTTTGCGGCCGTATATCTGTACCGGTCCCAGGACCTGTTCCACTGGGATTTCATGGGCCCCATTTTCGAAACCCGTGAAATGGGCCCTGTGCTGGAGTGCCCTGACCTGTTCCCCGTAGAGGATAAATGGGTGCTGTGCTTCTCCCGTATGGACCAGCCCCAGACCGTCCAATACGTATTGGGCCAGTTTGATGGGGAACACTTTACCCCTGAGAAAATCCAAAAACCGGAACTTGGCCCCAACTTCTACGCCCCTCAGAGTTTTGTGGACCAGAAGGGCCGCCGGATCGTCCTGGGCTGGATGGCCCCCTGGGACCGTCCTCAGGCCGACGACGAAGTGCGCTGCGGCTGTCTGACAATCCCCCGTGAGGTCAAACTCAACGACGGCGGAAACCTGTGCATGTTCCCGGTAGAGGAAGCCCATTCCTACCTCACCAGTCAGGATCCCCATGTGGAGCAGGGCAAATGGCTGGTCAAGGTCACCGACGGCGTTCACATTTTGCTGGAACGTCCTGCCTGTGAGGTGTGGGACGTAAAGATCCTGGCTGACACCCACACCTGCGAGGTATTCCTCAACGGCGGCGAACAGGTCTGCACCTTCTATTTCCAGCCCTGAGCGTTCCCTTGAAGAATTGGCCAGCCCTCTGACAGACCAATCCCCTGACGAACAAAAAAAATTCCCTAAAAAACACAACTCCCGGCTGCTTCCATGGATTCCACCTGGAACGCGGCCGGGAGTTTTTATGATGGGGGCGGTTCCCCGATTCTTTTTCTTACTTGTCCTGGGATTCCAGGGAAAAGGTCACCTGCACTGTCCCTTCCCCCAGCTTGGCCTGCAAATCTGTGGGATCGGTGATTTTGGCCAGCCTGGTGAAATTCCAGGAATTGGTGCCGTAATAGATGGTGATCTGATTGCCCTGGTAGAGAATCACATCGCCAGGCTCCGTGGTGATCTGCTGATCGCTTCGGGGCAAAGTGGTTCCCAGGGGCCCCACCTTTTCAAACCCGCCGTAATCTTCCATGGTGACTGTCACCGGGCCTTTCTCCAGCAGTTCCCGGAATTCCTCAGCGGAACGGTTCTGCTCCCATACTGCGCTCAGTTCGTACTCCCCAACTGTGATTTTCAAAATAGCCTTCTCCTTTCCCGCTTCTACTGTGTTTTCTGACTCTGCGGCCTCTTCTGTTGATTCCCCAGCCGCTTCCGATTCTGTTCCCTCTTCCGGTTCCGCATCGGCTCCTGCATTTTATTCTTGTCCTGTGACTTGAGAGGATTCCTGAGTCTGGGCCGGCACAGACGAAGAAACCGTCCCTTCTCCGCAGGCCGCCAAACAGAGTACCACCAGGAACAAGCATAGCAACCGTACCATACCAGACACCTCTTTCCAGATTTATTCTGTCGCGGGACTCCCTTGGCTGGGGACTTCCCGCAAAACCACTGCCGGAACGCCCCCTACGATGGTATTTTCCGGCACATCTTTGGTCACCACCGCACCGGCGGCGACAATGGCCCCGTCCCCAATGGTCACGCCCGGTAAAACGGTGGCGTTGGAGCCAATCCAGACATTCTTTCCAATGTGTATGGGGCAGGGAATGAGGGTGGCCCGTTCTTGGGCCGGCAGGGCATGATTCAGGGTAGCCAACACCACATTGTGGCCGATCAACGAGCCGTCGCCAATGAAAATGCCCCCCTGGTCCTGAAACTTGCATCCCATGTTGATGAACACGTTCTTCCCCAAATGGGTGTTCTTTCCGCAATCGGTGTAAAAGGGCGGAAACAGCATCACCGTAGAATCCACCGGCTCCCCAAACAATTGGGAAAGCAGCTGTCGCAGTTCCTCTGGCTCATGGTAGCTCCCGTTGATTTCCGCGGTGATTTTCAGGGCCTCCTGGCTGATTTGGTGCATCAGCAAATGGGCTTCGCTTCCCCCTTCTACCGGCTTTCCACTGTTTAAATGGGCAAGAAATTCCTTTAATTCCATGTGTGTCTCCCAATCTCTCAAAGTTTTATTCCGGATTCATTATACCACCCGGGAAATGGGATAACAAATACCTAGTAAAAATACAAGTCCATAGGAATTCCTTATAAAAAGCAGCAAAAAAACCGGCGCGGATTCATCACCGCACCGGTTTTCCAATTCCTGTTTTCCTGGCGTCCCTGTCTCAGACGCCTGCCCCTTACTGGTCGATGGTGGAGAGCAGCTCCCATACCAGCCCTTGGAACTGCTTGGCCACACGGTCGGCAGTCTCCTGGACTTCCTGGTGGGAAAGGGCCTTGTCGCTCAACCCGGCGGCCAAATTGGTTACACAGCTGATGCCGCAAATCTCCATGCCCAGGTGCCGGGCTACCATGGCTTCGCAGGCGGTACTCATGCCCACCGCGTCGGCGCCCAGGGTCCGGAACATGCGGATTTCCGCCGGAGTCTCATACTGAGGGCCTGTGGTTTGGAGATACACCCCTTGCTTTAGGGAAATCCCCAATTTCGCCGCCGCGGCAAGGGCTTTTTCCCGCAAACGGACGCTGTACACTTCCGTCATGTCGGGAAACCGGGGGCCAAGCTGGTCCTCGTTGGGGCCTACCAAGGGCGACGGTACAAAGGAAGCGATATGGTCTGTCAGCAACATCAAGTCCCCGGCTTCCAGCTGGGAACCGATTCCCCCCGCGGCATTGGTGAGCACCAGCCGTTTTGCTCCCAGCTGGGCCATTACTCGGGTGGGCAATACCACGTCTTCCATGGAATAGCCTTCATAATAGTGGACACGGCCCTGCATCACCACCACAGGCTCCTGTTCCACATATCCAAACAGGAACCGGCCCTGATGGCCTGGCACTGTGGAAACGGGAAACCCGGGAATCTGGCTGTATTCCACCACGCTCTCCACTTGCAGCAGCTCCCCAAAGCCGCCCAGTCCTGATCCTAGAATCAAGGCGGTGCGAGGGATAAAATCGGTCTTCTCCTGAATGGCCTGGGCGCAGCCCAGCACCCGGTCAAGCACATTTCCCATGGTCGTTCTCCCCTTCTGAATTGAAATCCCAGCAAAACAGCCTTTCTCCCCTGGAGACAGCCTGCGCTCAGCTGGAAATTGCGCCTGGTTTCCCGGCTCCTTCCAGCTGGGATACAGGCTCTTTGCCTGGCTTCCGCTGGTTTTTTTCAATCCTACCAGTTTGGGGACAGTTTGTCAACACTCCTCAATGCGCAGCAACCGGTTATATTTGGCCACACGCTCGGTGCGGCAAGGCGCGCCGGTCTTGATCTGCCCTGCGTTTACCGCCACCGCCAAATCCGCGATAAAGGTGTCTTCTGTTTCCCCGGAACGGTGGGAGATGATGGTTTTGTACCCGCTCCGTTTGGCCAGCTCGATACAGTCCAGCGTCTCCGTCAACGTTCCGATCTGGTTGGGCTTAATCAAAATGGCGTTGCCCGCTCCCTCGTCGATTCCTTGGCGCAGCCGCTCCAAATTGGTGACAAACAAATCGTCCCCTACCAGCTGCACGGTTTCCCCTAACCGGGCGGTCAAGGCTGCCCATCCGGCGAAATCCTCTTCTCCCAAAGGATCTTCGATGGAGATAATGGGATACTTCCTCACCAGATCTTCCCAATATTCGATCATGTCTTCCACGGTAAACTCTTTTCCCCGCTTTGGCAGCCGGTACCGGTCCCCCTGGACCCACTCGCTTCCGGCGGCGTCCAAGGCAAGCTTTACCTTTCCCCCGTAGCCCGCCTTTTCCACCGCGTTCAGCACGGCCTCGATTGCCGCCTCGTCACTGGGCAGGTCCGGGGCAAAACCGCCTTCGTCCCCCACCCCTGTGGAAAGCCCCTGGGCTTTCAGCTGTTGGCCCAAGGTGTGGTAGATCTCGGAGCACCAGCGCAGCCCTTCCCGGAAGGATTCCGCTTCCGTGGGCACGATCATAAATTCCTGAATGTCGATGTTGTTCCCTGCGTGGGCGCCCCCGTTGAGAATATTCATCATGGGCCTGGGAAGCTCATAAGCCGCCACCCCGCCCAGATAGCGGTACAGGGGCATGCGGTAATGGGCGGCAATGGCCCGGGCACAGGCCATGGAGACCGCCAGGGTGGCGTTTGCCCCCAAGTGGGCCTTATTGGGAGTGCCGTCCAGCTTTTGCAGTACCCCGTCGATTTCCCGTACGGTCAAGCTGGGGACTTTCTCCAGGGCCGGGGAGATGATCTCCGTCACGTTGCGCACCGCTTTCAGCACGCCTTTCCCGTGGTAGCGGCGCTGGTCCCCGTCCCGGAGCTCTATCGCTTCAAATTTTCCCGTAGACGCCCCTGAAGGCGCCGACGCCGTTCCCATGGTGCCGTCGGTGAGCTGCACGGTGGCGCTCACTGTGGGATTCCCCCGGGAGTCCAGAATTTCGCAACCGAATACTTTTTGAATCCGTACCATGACAATTCCTCGCTTTTCGAAAGTTTTTTGCTGAAAGTATTACTAGTATTCGGCGTTGCAAGGGATTTTAAACTGTGCTACACTAGTTTTACCAGTTCGCTAAATTTCTTTTTGGAAGGAAGTTGTATTATGGAATTACCTCGCGTTACGCCGGAAAGTGTAGGCGTTCCCTCACAAGCGGTGATGGACCTGCTGGACGAGCTGTATCGCTATGGCATCGAGATGCACGGAATCATGCTTCTCCGCCACGGCAAGGTCTACGCCGAGGGTCACTGGGCTCCCTATAACGCCCAGACCCCCCACATTCTTTTCTCTTTCAGCAAAAGCCTGACCTCTACAGCCATTGGATTTGCCGTGCAGGAAGGGGCGCTCTCCCTGGACGACTACCTGGTGGATATCTTCCCGGACAAAATCCCCCAGGAGCCCAGCGAAAATCTGAAAAAATGCCAGGTGCGCCACCTGTTGATGATGGGCTGCGGCCATGAGACGGAAATCCCCAATCTGGGGGCAGGGGATCCGGATTGGATCTCCGCATTTCTCCACCACCCCTTTGTGTACGAGCCCGGCACCCATTTCCTGTACAACACTGCCGGCACCAACCTGCTTTCCGCCATTTTGACCCGGAAAACCGGTTTGACTCTCACCCAGTTCTTAAAGCCCCGGCTGTTTGAGCCCTTGGGCATGGGGGATATTTACTGTTTCCCTCTGCCTGACGGCACGGAAATGGGCGGAGCTGGCATGTACCTAACCCTGGAAGCCATGACCCGGTTTACCCAATTCGTGGCCAACAAAGGCCTGTGGGAAGGCCGCCGCTTGCTGAATGAGGACTGGTTTGACCAGGCCACTTCCAAGCAGATCGAAAACCGGGGCGCTGGTTGGGGCGGCGATCCCGACTGGCAGGTGGGCTACGGTTTCCAATTCTGGCGGTGCGACCGTCCCGGCGTGTTCCGGGGCGACGGCGCTTTCGGCCAGTACGGCGTGGTACTTACCCAGCAGGACGCTATTGTGGTGATCCATTCCTGCTCCATGCGGCTGCAATCTGTCCTCACCGCTATTTGGGATAAGCTTCTTCCCGCCTTTGCCGACGGCCCTCTGCCGGAAGACCGCCACAGCCTGCACCGTCTCCAAAAACGGCTGGAGCGTTTGGAGCTCAATCCTGTACTGAGCATGCGGAACCCCGGAGGAGAGCAGTCCCTAAACGGCGCTGTGTACCTTCCCGACGGCCCCACCCCCGGTCTGGTGGACCTGGTTGGGGGCGGCGGTTCCTTCTCCCCCCAGAGCAGTAAACTGGAACGGCTGGAATTTTCCTTCCAGGGAGAGGACGCCCAGCTGATTCTCCATCAGGACAACGGTACCCGGGAACTGGCTCTGGGCATGAGCGGCCATTTCCAGCAAACCCAGACAGACGGCACTATTTTCGGAGCCAACGGTCGGTGGCGGACAGGCAACACCTTGGAAGTGGAAGTCCGCAACACCCGTATGGTCACTGGAACCCGGCTGCTGTTCCAATTCCAGGGCAACAAGCTGACCATCAGCGGGGAAAACACCATTCCCCAAAGCGGCGGGTTGGCAGGTGACCTTCCCCCCACGTTCACCTTTACCCTGGCGGACGGGGAAATCAACACAAAAACCAAGCTCTACTGGGAACAATAAAGCGAAAAAAGGAGTGTGGAAGTTCCACACTCCTTTTTTATGCCCTGGGCTGTCCCTTTTGGTCGTTTCGTATCTTTCTCGCCGGGGCATTTTCATGTTTCACGGCTGTTTGTGATCTTTCTAAGCCTGGCCGTAACCCGAAAAAGAGAAAAAGCCCTTCCCGTTTTCACGGGTGGGCTTTTCTTTTGGGGGAATCCCCTGGCCGCCGAGGAATTCCCGGTAGTTTTGAATGGCCTTTCCAGGCCGCATGGCTTTCTCTGGCCTTCCAGGTCTGGCCGTAACCCGAAAAAGAGAAAAAGCCCTTCCCGTTTTCACGGGTGGGCTTTTCTCTTGGGGGATTCCCCCGCCGCCAAGGGATCCTCAGCGGTTTATAGAAAACGATTTAGATCAATTCCAAAATCGCCATTTCAGCTGCGTCACCACGGCGGGGCCCCAGCTTGGTGATGCGGGTATAGCCGCCGTTGCGGTCAGCATACTTGGGGGCGATTTCCGTGAACAGCTTATTGGTCACGCTCTCCTTGGTGATGAAGCTCATCACCAGGCGCTTGTTCTGCAGATTATCCTGCTTGGCAATGGTGATCATCTTTTCCGCCATGGCGCGCACTTCCTTAGCGCGGGTCACGGTGGTCTCGATCTTGCCGTTCTCCAAGAAGAAGGTTACCAAGCCACGGAGCATTGCGGTCCGATGGGCGGTATCTCTTCCCAGCTTTCTCGTTCCCGGCATGAATATTCACTCCTATCGTAGTAAAAGTAGGTTGCTTATTCGTTGTCATTGTCTTTGCGCAGGCTGAGGCCCAGGGAAGCCAGCTTCCACACGACCTCTTCCAGCGATTTCCGGCCCAGATTCCGAACCTTCATCATGTCCTCTTCCGAACGGTTGATCAGGTCCTCTACCGTGTTGATGCCGGCGCGCTTCAGACAGTTGAAGGAACGGACGGAGAGATCCAGTTCCTCAATGGTCATCTCAAGCACTTTCTCCTTGCCGCCTTCGTCCTTCTCCACCATGATCTCCGTGCTCTTGCCCTTGTCGGACAGGTCCACGAACAGGTTCAGGTGATCGGTGAGGACTTTCGCTGCCAGGGATACGGCTTCCTGGGCGTTGATGACGCCGTTGGTCCATACTTCCAGCGTCAGTTTGTCATAGTCGATGCTCTGGCCCACCCGGGTGCTTTCCACATTGAAGTTGACCTTGAGCACAGGTGTGTAAATAGAATCGACCGCAATCTCTCCGATCACGCCTTCCGGCATATTCTGCTTGTTGCGCTCGTTCGAGACATAACCCCTTCCCTTATCCAGGGTCAGCTCCATGTAGAGCCTTGCCCCTTCGCCCAGGGTGGCGATGTGCAGCTCGGGATTCAAAATCTCCACTTCGCTGTCGCTCTTGATGGATTCGGCTGTAACGTCGCAGGGCCCTTCCGCGGAGATCTCCACGGTTTTGGGACCGTCGCAATGAAGCTTTGCCACCAGACCTTTGATGTTCAACACGATCTCGGTGACGTCTTCCTTTACCCCTGGGATAGTGGAAAACTCGTGGAGCACGCCATCAATCTTGATGGATTTCACGGCCACGCCCGGCAGGCTGGAAAGCAGCACCCGCCGCAGTCCATTGCCCAGGGTGGTGCCGAAGCCCCGCTCCAGGGGTTCCACCACGAATTTACCATAAGTGCCGTTTTCGGAAATTTCTGCAATTTCGATTTTGGGTCTTTCTATCTCAATCATCCGCGATCCTCCTTTTACACAGCGCAAAAATATCGATGGTGCCTGCTAAATCGGGAGCCCGCATTACTTGGAGTACAACTCCACGATGAGGTGCTCTTCCACGGGCAGGTCGATATCCTCGCGGACGGGCATTTGTACCACAGTGCCTTTCAGGGCGTTCTTATCCCGCTCCAGCCACTGGGGCAGAGTCACCAGAGGAGCGTCCTCGCCGGTGAGCTTGGAGAACTTCACGGAAGAACGGCTGGAAGCCTTTACTTCGATCACGTCGCTGGGTTTTACCAGGTAAGAGGGAATATTCACCTTCTGGCCATTTACGGTGAAGTGGCCATGGTTCACCAGCTGCCGGGCATCCCGGCGGGTGGTGGCGAATCCCAGACGGTATACCACGTTGTCCAGGCGGCGCTCCACCAGGATCAGCAGGTTCTCGCCGGTCTTACCAGCCATGCTGGCGGCCTTCTCATAATAAGCGCGGAACTGCTTCTCCAGAATGCCGTAAACGAACTTCACCTTCTGCTTCTCCTGCAGCTGCAGGGCATATTCGCCCTTCTTTCTTCTCATCTGGCTGCCGGGATTGCGGTTGGTGTTCTTCTTCGCATAGCCCATAACGGCAGGAGAAATCCCCAGCGCGTGGCAGCGCTTTGCGATGGGCTGCATATTTTTAGCCATAGCTTTTTTCTCCTTTCAAGTTAGACGCGGCGGCGCTTCGGCGGGCGGCATCCGTTGTGAGGGATGGGAGTGACGTCCTTGATCATGCTCACGTCCAGGCCGGCGGCCTGCAGGGCGCGGATTGCGGCTTCACGGCCGGCGCCGGGTCCCTTGACGTAAACTTCCACGGACTTCATGCCATGCTCCATCGCAAGGCGGGCAGCGGTCTCGGCGGCTGTCTGCGCGGCGAAGGGAGTGGATTTCCGAGAGCCTCTAAAGCCCAGCTCGCCAGAGCTGGCCCAGGAAACAGCATTGCCCTGGGTATCGGTGATGGTGACGATGGTGTTGTTAAAGGTAGACTGAATATGGGCGGCGCCGCGCTCAATGTTCTTGCGCTCACGGCGGCGGCGGGTTGCGCCCTTAGTGCCCTTTGGTGCTGCCATTTAAAATCCCTCCTTACTTCTTCTTGTTCGCCATGGTCTTTCTGGGACCCTTGCGAGTACGGGCGTTGGTCTTGGTACGCTGGCCGCGGACCGGCAGGCCCTTGCGGTGACGTACGCCACGGTAGCAGCCGATTTCGATCAGGCGCTTCACGTCGAAAGCCACGTCCCGACGGAGATCGCCTTCCACATGGCAGTTCTTGTCGATATAATCTCTCAGTTTCGCTGTATCATCTTCAGACAGGTCCCGCACACGAATGTCGGGGTCCACGCCGGTAGCGGCGCAGATGTTGGTCGCGGTCTTGCGGCCGATGCCGTAGATATAGGTAAGGGCGATCTCGATCCGCTTGTCTCTGGGTAAGTCGATACCGGAAATACGAGCCATTCTTACACCTCCATGGTATTGCGCCGGCTCTTAGCCCTGGCGCTGCTTATGCTTGGGGTTGTCACAGATGACCATGACCTTGCCCTTACGCTTAATGATCTTGCATTTTTCGCACATTTTCTTAACAGAAGGTCTGACTTTCATGATGTGCCCTCCTTTTCAGTGGGATCGTCAGTGATTCTGTGGGTTTCAGTTATTTCGAGCGCCATGTGATGCGGCCCTTGGTCAAATCATAGGGTGACATTTCCATGGTGACCTTGTCGCCGGGCAGAATGCGGATAAAATTCATCCGCAGCTTGCCGGAAATGTGGGCCAGCACTGTGTGCCCGTTGGGAAGCTCCACCTGAAATGTGGCATTGGGCAGCGCTTCCTTTACAACCCCCTGCACTTCAATTACGTCCTGCTTTGACATAGAAAAAACCTCCGTACTTCACTTCGCCGCCGCTTCCCGGAAGGGCCGCAGGGCGCTGCGTATTTGTCGATTGGTTTTCAGGGCTTCTTCCGGCAGTACCGTCCCCGTGGCGGCCAGATGGAAGAGTTTCTTCCGCTTGGGCCGCTCCAGGGGCCGGTGTTTGCCGTCGCACACCACCGCATAGGGCGGGGCGCATTCCAACACCGCCAGAAAACTGCCTTTATCATGGCCGGCAAGTGACCGTACCACCTGGCCTCGTTTCCACTCCATGGCCTGGCCCTCAATCCAACTGAGTCAGAAGGACCGGCCCATCGGGAGTGATGGCCACAGTGTGTTCAAAGTGGGCGGAAAGGCTTCCGTCTTTGGTCACGGTGGTCCAGCCATCGTCCAGGATCTCTACCCCGGGTTTACCCATGTTGATCATGGGCTCGATGGCGATTACCATGCCGGGCATTAGCCGCACGCCCCTACCGGGCGTGCCGTAATTGGGAACGCTGGGGTCTTCATGGAGCTTCGCACCTACTCCGTGGCCGACGAATTCTCGTACCACCGAGTAACCGCGAGCTTCGACATACGCCTGTACCGCGTGGCCGATATCGCCTAAGCGGTTGCCGGGCTTTGCCTGCTCAATGCCTAAAAACAGGCTCTGCTCGGTGGCGTCCAAAAGCGCCTGGGCTTCCGGGCTGATCTCGCCGCAGGGGAAGGTCCAGGCATTGTCGCCATGAAAACCTTCGTAATACGCGCCGATGTCAATGCCCACGATATCGCCCTTTTTCAAAATGGTGCTCTTAGAGGGTATGCCGTGGATAACCACATTGTTTACAGAAATACAGGCGCTGGCCGGGTAGCCGCTGTATCCCAGAAAGCTGGGCTTGGCGCCCTCTTTCTCAATATAGTTGCGGCCGATCTTGCCGATCTCCCAGGTGGATACCCCGGGTTCTACCGCCTCGCCAGCCAGCCTGAGTGCTTTTTGCGAGATTTTCCCGGCTTTCCGCATACAGGAAAGTTCCCGGCTCGTCTTCAGCACAATCATGTCAAATCCTCCAGGGCTTCCATCACCAGGCGGGTGGTATCCTCCACCTTTTCCTGGCCATGGACAACAAGCAGCTTGCCCTGCTTGCTGTAATATTCCTTGAGGGGTTCCGTCTGGTTGTGATACACTTCCAGACGTTCTTTCACTGTATCCGGATGGTCATCCTTGCGCTGAACAAGGGTGCCGCCGCAGTTGTCACACTTGCCTTCTACCTTGGGCTGCTTATACAGCACATGGTAAGAGGATCCGCAGCTTTCGCAGACACGGCGTCCGGACATGCGGGTGACGATGTCCTCGTCCGCCACCTCGATGTCGAGGACAGCGTCGATTTCCACACCCATTTTGTCCAAAGCCTCGGCCTGGGGAATGGTCCTGGGGAAGCCGTCCAGAATGAACCCGTTCTTGCAGTCATCCTGGGCCAAGCGGTCCTGGATGATGCCGATGAGGATCTCATCGGGCACCAGCTTGCCGCTTTCCATAAAGCTTTTTGCTTTCAGGCCCATTTCTGTGCCGCTTTTCAGCGCTTCGCGGAGAATATTCCCCGTGGAGATGGTGGGGATATTGTTCTTTTGGCAAATCTTTTCCGCCTGGGTGCCTTTGCCGGCTCCTGGCGCGCCTAACAAAATCAGCTTCATAGCTTCATCCTCCGTTTCCGTTAATCCAGAAAACCTTTATAATGACGCATCATCATCTGGGATTCCAGCTGCTTCACTGTCTCAAGCGCCACACCCACAATAATGATGATGGAAGTGCCGCCCAGGGACAAGCCATACATGCCGGTCACACTGGTGTAAATGATGGGGACCAGGGCCACAAAGGCAAGGAACAGCGCCCCGATCAAGGTGACTTTGGAAAGGATCTTCGCGATGAAATCTGCCGTGGGCTTTCCGGGACGGATTCCGGGAATCGTACCGTTGCTCTGGCGGAGATTATTGGCCATTTCCAGCGGATTATACTGGATGGACATATAGAAGTAGGCGAACATGAGAATCAGCAGGAAGTAAAGCACGATATACAGCCAGCCCTGCTGTGAAAAAGCGTCCAGCACAGTTTTTCCAAAGCCCTCAGTGGGGTTCCAGAAGAACTTGATGAACTGGGGAATCGCCAGAATGGAGCTGGCGAAAATCACAGGCATAACGCCGCTCATGGAAACTTTGATGGGCAGGAACGTGCTCTGGCCGCCATACATCTTGCGGCCTACTACCTTCTTGGCGTACTGTACCGGGATCCGGCGCTCGGCCTCGTTCATGAAAACGATGACCCAGATCACCACCAGGAACAGCACGATGAACAGCGGAGCCAGGATCAGATACTGGCCGGCGCTGGAAGCGCTCTGGATACCCAGCTGCATGTACTCCCACACGGTGCCGAAGGTAACCGGCAGCCGGGCGACAATACCTGCGAACAGGATAATGGAAATGCCATTGCCAACGCCCTTGTCGTTGATCTGCTCGCCCATCCACATGATCAGGGCGGTGCCGGCGGTAAAGGTCAGCACGATCACCAGGGCGGCGAATACACCGGAGAACCCAGTGGTGTATTCCACAATGTTATAGCTGCGCAGATAGAAGTAATACGCCACGCCTTGGATCAGGCCCAGCACCACGGTCACATACCGGGTGATGGTGGCGATCTTCTTCCGGCCATCTTCCCCTTCTTTGGCCATACGCTCCAGGGGCGGAATGGCGATGGTCAACAGCTGCATGATAATCGAGCTGTTGATGTAGGGCGTAATGCCCATTGCGAACAGGGACGCGTAGGAGAAAGCGCCACCAGTCAGCATGTTGATATATCCCAGCGCCGAGTTTTCCCCAGCGGAATTCATCAGATC
Organism: Clostridiales bacterium; assembly: GCA_019416395.1. Lineage (GTDB taxonomy): Bacteria > Bacillota > Clostridia > Oscillospirales > Acutalibacteraceae > Acutalibacter. The sequence goes on along the minus strand of DXXH01000052.1, from coordinate 1,707 downwards.
CGACAGGGTGGAAACATTCAAAAACGGAGCGGGAATGACGGAACCGAAACGGAACACAATGATGATCAGCAGTGTATACAGGAGCTTCTTGCGCAGGTCCGGAATCCGCCACGCGTTTCGGATCGTGTTAAACACTTAGATCACCTCGGCCTTTCCGCCAGCGGCTTCGATCTTGGCCTTGGCGGCCTGGGAAAAACCATTGGCTTTCACGGTCAGCTTCTTGGAAAGCGTTCCGTTGGAAAGGATTTTCACGCCGTCGCATTCCTTCTTCAGAATGCCGGCCTGGATCAATGCCGCGGCGTCCACGGCCGCGCCGTCCTCAAAGCGGTTCAGAGCCCCCACGTTGATGGAGACGATCTCTTTGGCGAAAATATTGTTAAAGCCTCTCTTGGGGAGTCTTCTCTGCATAGGCATCTGGCCGCCTTCAAAACCGGGCCGCATGCCGTGACCAGCACGGGCCTTCTGGCCTTTGTGGCCCTTGCCGGCGGTCTTGCCGGTGCCGGCGCCATATCCTCTGCCGATACGCTTGCGCTCTTTGGTAGCGCCGGGCGTAGCTGTCAGCTGATTGAGCTTCATTGTCACGCACCTCCTTAGCTTGTTTACTTGCTTACCTCGATCAAATGGCCGATCTTCTTCACCTTGCCCTGAGTCTGGGCATTATCGGGCTGCTCGGTGGTGTCCCCAACCTTTTTCAGCCCCAGGGATTCGGCCGTGGCGATCTGGTCTTTCTTGCTGCCGATCAGGCTTTTCTTCAAAGTGATTTTCAAAGCTTGGCCCTCCCTTACAGAATCTCTTTCGCGGTCTTGCCGCGGAGCGCGGCCACTTCTTCAGCGGTGCGCAGCTGGGTCAGACCAGCCAGGGTAGCGCGGACCACGTTGCAGGGGTTGTTGGAACGCAGAGCCTTGGCACGGATATCCCGAATGCCAGCGCATTCCACAACGGCACGCACCGGGCCGCCGGCGATAACGCCGGTACCAGGGGCAGCGGGCTTCAGGATAACACGGCCCGCGCCGAACTCGCCCACGATGTCGTGGGGAATGGTGGTGCCCCGCAGGGCGATGGTGGTCAGGTGCTTCTTGGCGTCCTCGATGCCCTTGCGGATAGCGTCCGGCACTTCAGCGGCCTTGCCGATGCCGAAGCCCACAATGCCGTCGCCGTTGCCCACAACCACCAGGGCGGAAAATTTCATGATGCGGCCGCCCTTGACGGTCTTGGATACGCGGTTGATAGCCACAACCCGCTCTTGCAGGTCCAGTGTAGTAGCGTCAATATTACTAGCCAAAATCATTTCCTCCTTACTTAGAAGTTGAGGCCGCCCTCACGGGCGCCTTCGGCCAGCTCTTTGACACGGCCGTGGAAAATATATCCGCCGCGGTCGAAGACCACATTGGTGATGCCTTTCTCTGCTGCCTTCTGGGCGATCATCTTGCCCACTTCCCGGGCAGCCTCTTTGTTGCCGCCGTTGCCAGTAAAGCTCTTGTCCAGAGTGGACGCAGCGCACAGGGTGTGACCTGTGGTGTCGTCGATGATCTGGGCATAGATGTTGGCGCTGGAGCGGAACACGTTCAGGCGGGGCCGCTCGGCGGTGCCGGAGATCTTGCCGCGCACTCTCTTGTGGCGGCGCAGCCGTGCCTTGTTTGTATCTGCCTTATTGACCATTTTTTCTCACTCCTTCTACCTTTACTTAGAGCCCTTACCGGCCTTGCC
>DXXH01000051.1 GCA_019416395.1 Clostridiales bacterium | reverse complement strand
CCCTTCCACCCACACAAATAAGCACTTTACACTATTTTTATCCCAAAATCTTAATTTCTTTTCTATTTCAGCCGATATAAATAGTGATATATAATTTAGATTAAATTTTCGTGAACTATTTCCCCCTGGAACCTGTAAACGGAACCTTGAAATCACCTTCTCCCGGGAAATAGAACACCGCGTTCAAAAGGGAAATCCGGCCCACCGCCCGTTCCCTTTTAGATTTCAAATTTCATTTTGCCCTAACCCGCTGAAAGAGGTGGTTGACCGGTGAGTTCCAACGATTTTACATACGCGCAATCCGCTCCAGAGAACTCTGCTCAAGTTCCCCCGCCACTTTCCTCTGGCTCGAATACCGCTTCTCTGGTTTTTTCCCCAGACCACGATTTGTGCACCTTATGGACCTTGTGGTCCAGTATCAGCTGTGAGGATAACCCTTTGCGGTTGAGCCTGCCTTCCGCAGGCCCTTCCCACAGCCCTATTGCCGGGGAAGCTCTGTCCCGAGAAGCCCAGCGGCTCTGGCTGCTTTTGACCCGGGCTGCTCATGCCCGCATGGAAGCCATCGCCGCAACTCCTGCCCAGTCCCCAGTCGTTTTGGACGAGGAGCCTTTTATCTATATTTCCAGCGATGGAATGGCCGCCTGGTTATTTCTGTTCCCCGCCATCGGCCAGGGAAAACAGCTGAGCCCTGCCAAGCTGAGTCAGACCCTTATTGGCAAAGGCATCACTACCGGCGTCAACTGGGCTTTGCTGTGGAAATTTGCCACGCTGCCCCAGCGCTGCTTCCTCTTCTTTCCCATCGCCCGGGGCACCGACCCTGTCCCTGGAATGGACGGCCGTATTGTGGACCGCTATCCCCGCTCGATCAACGACAATGTGCAGGTGGAAGAGCTGGACCAGGCAGACTATAAAACCCTGAACCTGGTCCGGAATATCCAGGAAGGGGACGTGATTTGCGAAATTATCCCCCCCACCAAGGGAACTCCTGGAACGACCGTAACCGGCCAGCCGGTCCCGGCGCCGGAAGGCCAGAAAGCCCAAGTGCCCCAAGGACGGAATACCCGGATTTCCCCGGACGGGAAATACCTGCTGGCCGGACGGAACGGGCATGTGGCCTTCTCAGGCCGGGATTTCCAGGTGAAGCCGGTTCTCCACCTTTACGAAAAAGACCTGGCTTCCAAGGAAAACGTGAATTTTTTGGGAGATATCCACGTCCACTGCGACTTGGGCAACGGCCTGTCCATTCGGGCAATGGGCACTATCCAAGTGGATGGGTCCGTGGAAGTATGCAGCATTGAGGCCGGGGAAAGCATCATCGTTTCCAACGGCGTCCAAGGCCAGGAACGGGCCGTACTCCACGCCCAAAGAAGCGTCTATGCCAAGTATTTGGAATACTGCAATGTGTTCGCCCGGAACAGTGTCCAGGCGGACTGCATCATCAACTGCAACATCTACAGCAATGGCACGGTCAAGGTTCGCACCGGCCGTGGAGCCATTGTGGGCGGGGTCATCCACTCCGCCGGCCAGGTTTCCGCCACCACTGTGGGCTCCAAGGCGGAGCGTCCCACCACTATCGTTCTGGGCGGCCAGCCCTGCGAAGATGCAGAACGGGCTCAGGTCAACCAGGAACTGGAAAGTATTGGCCGGGATCTGGCACGGCTGGAGCACCAGAACCGCAATCCGGAACAGGAACAGCGGCTGGCCAAGCTTCGGCTGAACCAGGTGGTAGCGAAAATGAAACTGGAAAAATTCAGCAAGGAATTGGAATCCCGTCCTCTGTTACTTTCGGGAAATGACCCCCGCCGCCTGCGGTGCGGCACGGTCTATCCCGGCACCACGGTGACCATCAACCACACCTCGTTCCGGGTCTCCCAGACGCGGCAGAACTGCACCATCGGTGTTGTGGACGGTTTCGTGGATTACCTGTAAATCACCTGCGAGGAGGGTCGCATTTTGATGGCGTTTATTCATGAAAATCTGACCGATGTTTTAAACCAGTGCATGAGGGAGATCACCCGCCGGTTTGCCGGAATTGACCTTCTGGAGAAAAACGCTTCCCTTTCCAACGATATCTGCACGGTGCACACAGTTTTGGAAGGCCCCCACCGGGCCGTGATCCTGTTGCACGCTGATACCGCTCTGCTGGTCAAGCTGGCCCAGAACATCATGCACAGTGAATCGGTAACCCAACAGGATATCGAGGATGTGGCTACGGAATATTTCAATGTGGTTTGTGGCCGCATTGCCGCCGGGCTTTTCCAGTCCGCCAATATTTCCTCCCGGTTTCAAACCCCCCGGTTCCGGGCCGGTTGCTATGTGCCGGAAGAACCAACCAGCTGCCACTGTGTACTCCAGTACACCGGTGGAGACAATCAAAACGCCCAGCTGGTTTTGGCCAAGCTGGTTCCGTCCGATTCCTGTCCCCATGAGAAAGCAGGGTAATTCCTGTGTTCGGGACCCGTTTTTTCTCTCCCAAAATGACAGGGATCTTATTACGGATTCTTTCTCTTTCTACTGAAACTTACAATAAAAGGAGCGATATAAAATGTCTAAGAAAATTATGGTGGTAGACGATTCCAGAATTGCCCAGCTACAGCTGCAGGAAGCCCTGTCCGGCACTGACTATGAAGTGGTCGCCTGCTGCCAAAACGGTGAGGACGCTTTGGAACAGTATGACAAGGTTCAGCCCGACCTGGTCACCATGGACATTGTCATGCCCGGTATGGACGGCCTGGATGCTGCCCGCCTGCTGATGCAGTCCCACCCCGACGCCCGGGTGCTGATGGTTTCCTCTCTGGCTTACGATGACACTATCGAGGAAGCCAACAAGATCGGCGCGAAAGGCTTTGTTTACAAGCCCTTTGACCAGGACCAGCTTCTGAAAACTTTGGACCAGGCCTTTGGCGACACCGCCGCACAATAAGCCGCTTTTCCCTTTTTGATAACGCTCCTTCAGCGGCTTCGCAGGGCGGCTGAGGCGTGTTTTTTGCGCCCTTTTCTCAAGACGTTCCACCAAGGCACGCTTCCCCCGATACGTTGCTTTCCCGGCTTTTCAGACAGCTTTTCTCAAAAAGACAGTCTGATAACCCGGAATTCTTCGAATAAAAAGGACGGTTCCCTTCAACTGGAACCGTCCTTTTTTATGTGCGCTTTTTCCATGTCCCTAGTTTTTCCGTGCGGACTCATTTTTCCCAGCCGTGCTCTTCTTGGCTCTTGCTTTCTTACAAGTTCCGGCCTATACTGAAAGAAATCCTGGGGGCAAAAATTCCCCAAAACCTATCCAGACAGGAGACAGTGCAATGCGTTTTAAACGGGAAGGAACTATTGTAACGGCAGATCTCCACGGGGTCTACCAGCGGGACGCCAAAGACCTGCTGGCCGGCTGGCTGAACCAGGCTCCCGCCGATGTGACCGAACTGCGGGTGATCCACGGCTATCAGCGGGGCACTACCCTGCGGGACATGATCCGGGAAGATTTTACCCACCCCCGGGTGAAATCCGTCCTTCCCAGTTTGAACCCCGGAGAGACCAGGCTGATCTTACGGAAAAAATGAACGGGGATTGCAGCCATGACGCCCAGCGGCCTCTCCACCGGGAAGAAAGAGACACTGAATAACAAAAACAGCCTGTACGAAAGTTTCGCACAGGCTGTTTTTCTAGGAAGACCACTTAGCTGTGGTCGAATTGGCTATTGTACAGCTGGGCGTAGAAACCACCCTTTTCCAGCAGCGTTTCATGATTTCCCTGCTCGATGATGTGGCCGTCCCGCATGACCAGGATCACGTCAGCGTCCCGAATGGTGGATAGCCGGTGGGCCACGATAAAGCTGGTGCGGCCTTTCATCATCTTTTGGAACGCCTTCTGGATCCGGATCTCCGTCCGGGTATCGATGGACGAAGTGGCCTCGTCCAAGATCAGCATGGGCGGCAGGCAAAGCATCACCCGGGCAATACACAGCAGCTGTTTCTGGCCCTGGGAAATGGAGCCCCCATCTTCCCCGATCACAGTGTCATACCCCTGGGGCAGACGTTTGATAAAGCTGTGGGCGTGGGCCGCTTTGGCTGCTTCCACAATCTCTTCCAGAGTGGCGTCAGGCTTGCCATAGGCAATGTTCTCCCGAATGGTCCCCCGTTTGAGCCAAGTCTCTTGCAGCACCATGCCGTAATTTTTCCGCAGGCTCTTCCGGGTAAGTTTCCGGATATCCGTACCGTCCACCTGAATGGCGCCCTTGTTCACGTCGTAAAACCGCATGAGCAAATTGATCACCGTGGTCTTGCCGCATCCCGTAGGCCCTACCAGGGCCACCCGCTGGCCGGGACGGACTTCCAGGTTGAAATTCTCAATGAGGGACTGGCCTTCCCGGTAAGAAAAGGCCACATCCTTCACGGTCACGCTGCCCTGGGCCTCTCCCAGCGTTTTGGCGTCCTGGGCGTCGGGGATCTGGGGCTGCTCCTCAATCAGCTCAAACACCCGGCCCGCGCAGGCCAAGGCGTTTTGCAGCTCGGTCACCACACCGGAAATTTCATTGAAAGGCTTGGTGTACTGGTTGGCGTAGCTCAAAAAGGCGGAAAGCTGGCCCACGGAAAGCCCCCCGGACACTACGCTCAAGGCGCCCACGATACCCACGCCGGTATACACCAGGGAGTTGACAAACCGGGTGGAAGGGTTGGTGATGGAGGAAAAGAAAATGGCCCGCAGACTGCATTTGCGCAGCCGCTCGTTGATCTCGTCAAACTGCTGGAGAGAGGCCGTTTCCCGGCTGAAGGCCTGAACCACCTTCTGGCTGCCCACCATTTCCTCTACAAAGCCGGTCTGCTCTCCCCGGACCTGAGACTGGAGCCGGAACATGTCATAGGTGCGCTTGGCGATAAAGGCCGCCACCAGCAGCGACACCGGAGTGATGACCACCACCACCACGGTAATCACCACGTTTACGCTGAGCATAAAGCACAGGGTGCCCAAAATGTTGATGACGCCGGTGAACAGCTGGGTAAAGCCCATCAGCAGGCCGTCGGCGAACTGGTCCACGTCGGCGATCACCCGGCTGACCACTTCCCCGGTGGGGTGGGAATCGATGTATTTCAAGGGCAGGATCTGGATCTTCCGGAAGGCCTCGTTCCGGATGTCCCGCACCACCCGGTAGGTGATCCGGTTATTCAGCAGGTTCATCACCCACTGGGACAAGGCGGCGATCCCGATGATCACCCCGATTTTTACAAGAATGGAGAAGATCCCGGCAAAATCCACCGTTCCCGGCCCCACGATCAGATCCACCGCGTCGCCGGTCAGAATGGGGATATACAGGGAAGCCGCTACCGTCACCGCCGCCAGCAAAATGGACAGCCCCACCAAAAACCAATAGGGCCGAATATACTGGAGCACTTTTTTCAAAGTCCCCTTTTGCGCTTTCTGGCCTTTCATGCGGATTCCCCCTTTCCTTCACCCTGCTGGAACTGGGACTCAAAAATCTCCCGGTACACCTGACAGGATTCCAATAATTCCTCGTGGGTGCCGATCCCCACTGCTTCTCCGTCGTCCAGCACGATGATCTTATCCGCGTACCGGATGGACGAAGCACGCTGGCTCACGATAAACACGGTGGGCCCGCCTTCCATCTCCCGTATGGCTTTCCGCAGACGGGCGTCTGTGGCAAAGTCCAAAGCGCTGGCGCTGTCGTCCAGGATCAGGATCTCCGGCTTCCGCACCAGGGCCCGGGCAATGGTCAGCCGCTGGCGCTGGCCGCCAGAGAAGTTCTTGCCCCCCTGGGCCACTGGCTCGTCCAGCCTGCCGGGCTTTTCTTCCACGAAATCTTTGGCCTGGGCCGTTTCCAGCGCCTGCCAAAGCTCTTCCTCGGTGGCGTCCGGTTTGCCCCATTTCAAGTTCTCCCGTATGGTGCCGGTAAAGAGCATGGCCTTCTGGGGCACTACCCCCACTTTGGCCCGCAGATCCGACAGAGGATACTCCCGGACATTTCGGCCGTCTACCAGCACAGCCCCCTGGGTGGCGTCGTAAAACCGGGGGATCATATTCACCAGCGAGGATTTGCCGCTGCCGGTACCGCCGATCACCCCCACCGTTTCCCCAGGCTTGACGGAGAAGGTAAGCCCCGCCAGAGAGGAATCGCCGGCGCCCTTATAGGTCAGCCCCACGTTCTGGAAGGTGACCCGGTCCTGGTTTTCCACCTTCCCGGCCAAGGCCCGGGGAGAATTCATAGAGGATTCCGTATCCAGCACGGCTTGCACCCGGTTGGCGCAGGCCAGGGCTTTGGTGATGTTGATAATCAGATTGGCCAGCTTGATCAGCTCCACCAGAATCTGGGACATATAGTTGAGCAGCGCCACCACAGCGCCCTGGGTGATGATGCCCGTATCCACCCGGACAGCACCTACCCAGATCAGCACCACGGCAGCCAGGTTGATAATCACGTAGGTGACCGGGTTCATAAGGGCGGACACCCGGCCCACATGGACTTGCAGCCGGGTCAGGGCGTTGTTTTCCGTCTGGAAGGCTTGGGTTTCCGCTTCTTCCCGGCCAAAAGCCCGAATCACCCGCACGCCGGTGAGGTTTTCCCGGGTGGCGCTCAGGACCTTGTCCAGTCCGGCCTGCACCTGCTTATACCGGGGCATGGTCCACAGCATCACGCCGAACACCACCACCGCCAGCAAGGGAATGGTCACCACGAAGACAAGCGCCGCCGGCACGTCGATGGTAAAGGCCATGACCATGGCGCCAAACACCACGAAGGGCGACCGCAAAAGCAGCCGCAGGGCCAGATTCAACCCGTTCTGCACCTGGTTGATGTCGCTGGTCATGCGGGTGATCAAGGTGGAAGTACCCATAACGTCCATTTCGGAGAAGCTCAGTTCCTGGATATGGGCGAACAGGTTGTGCCGCAGCTCGGCGGCAATGCCCACCGACGCTTTGGCGGCAAAATACTGGGCGGTGATGGAACACACCAGACCGATCACGCCCAGGGCTGCCATCACCAGGCACATGCGTCCAATGTAGCCCCGGTCCCCGTTGGCGATACCCACGTCGATGACGGCGGCCATGACCAACGGCACCATCAGCTCAAACGAGGCTTCCAACAATTTGAACAGTGGCCCCAGAATACATTCCTTTTTGTAAGCTTTCATGTAGGCGAAGAGCTGTTTCACACAAATCGTCCTTTCAGGTCATAGATAGATTTAGTATATCATAAAAAGCCGGTAGGTAAAAGTCATGGGACAAAGAATAATTTCCCCTTTTCATGGCCTCAAAAAAGGGGGCCTATCCCTATAAAGACGGTTGGGAAAACAGCCTGTTTTCCAAAGACCAGCCCCATTGCCCCAAGGGAATGGAACAAAACAGTTCCTGAGCCCCCATCCCCGCTTGGCGCTGCCCCCGGCGCCGGAAACTCCTTTTGGAGTACGGCAGCGACCCCCGGTATTTTGAAAAGTAAAACCGGAAGGACAGGAAACACATTTTGTGCGTTTTGCGAAAATAAAAGAAATTCTCAATTTTGACTGTTGCATTTTCCCTTCCTGTCTGGTATCATAAATGCACAGGCCCCTGCGACTGACGGGCTGATGTGGATTTTACCACAGGGGAGCAGGGAGTTCGCCTTTTTTGCCGACCGTCTGGGCAGTGTCGCCATGCGATACTGCCCTTTTTTTGTGGCTATCAGCTGGCGGCTTCCACAAACTGTAAGGTTTTCGTTACACCCTGTGTTTTGTTTTTAGAAAGGAAGGTACCCCATGAAGCGGCAAGAATGGAATGGTTTTACCGGCGGGCTTTGGGAAGATGAAATCGATGTCCGCAATTTTATTCAGAAGAATTACACCCCCTATGGCGGCGACGGCAGTTTCCTGGCCGGCCCCACCCCCCGTACTTTGGCGGTACGGGAAAAATTTGAGGAACTTCTCCGCCAGGAGCATCAAAATGGCGGCGCCCTGAAAGTGGATACGGATACGGTGATCACCGTCACCTCTTTCGGCCCCGGCTACCTGGACAAGGACAAAGATATTATCGTGGGCTTGCAGACCGACGAGCCTTTGAAGCGGGCCTGCAATCCTTTCGGCGGCATGCGCATGGTGCGCTCCGCCTGCAAAGCTTATGGCTATGAAGTCTCCCCTAAAATCGAAGAGGAGTTCAAATACCACAAGACCCACAACGACGGCGTTTTCTCCGCCTACACTCCGGAGATCAAGGCAGCCCGCCATGTGGGACTGATCACCGGCCTGCCCGACGCTTACGGCCGTGGCCGGATCATCGGCGATTACCGCCGGGTGGCCCTGTACGGCGTGGACCGTCTGATCGAGCAGAAGAAGGCCGACAAGATCGCCTTGGGCGACTGCGTGATGAGCTCCCCCTCCATCCGGGCGGCGGAAGAGCTCCACGACCAGATCCAGGCCCTTGAGGACATGAAGACCATGGCCCAGATGTACGGCTTTGACATCTCCGGCCCTGCCAAGAACGCCAAGGAAGCTGTCCAGTGGCTGTATTTCGGCTACCTGGCCGCCATCAAGGAGCAAAACGGCGCCGCCATGAGCTTGGGCCGTGTTTCCACCTTCCTGGACATTTACTTCGAGCGCGACCTGCAAGCCGGAATCCTCACCGAGGAGCAGGCTCAGGAGATCTTCGACGACTTTGTGCTGAAACTGCGCATGGCTCGTCACCTGCGCACTCCCGAATACAACGAGCTGTTCGGCGGCGACCCCATGTGGATCACCGAAAGCGTGGGCGGCATGGGCGAGGACGGCCGGCCCCTGGTGACCAAGTCCTGCTTCCGCATGCTCAACACCCTGTACAACCTGGGGCCCGCTCCCGAACCCAACCTGACTGTGCTGTGGAGCGCCCATCTGCCGGAAAACTGGAAGCGTTTCACCGCCAAGGTTTCCTGCGACACCGACGCTCTCCAGTATGAGAACGACGACGTGATGCGCCCTGTGTACGGAGACGACTACGCCATCGCCTGCTGCGTTTCCGCCATGCGCGTGGGCAAGGATATGCAGTTCTTCGGCGCCCGGGCCAATCTGGCCAAGCTGGTGCTGCTGGCCATCAACGGCGGCCGGGACGAGCTGAAAGGCGACCAGGTAGGCCCCAAGATGCCTGTGTGGAACGAGGAATACCTGGACTATGACGCCTTGATCGAGCGGATCGATTTCTACCGTCCCTGGCTGGCCAAGACCTACGTCAACGCCATGAACATCATTCACTATATGCACGACAAGTACGCCTACGAAAAGAGCCAGATGGCCCTTCACGACAGCACGGTGCGGCGGCTGATGGCTTTCGGCATCGCCGGCATGAGCTGCATGGCCGACTCCCTCTCCGCAGTGAAATACGCCAAGGTCAAGTGCATCCGTGACCCGGAAACCGGCCTGGTCACCGATTTCGAGACGGAGGGCGATTTCCCCAAATTCGGCAACAACGACGACCGGGTGGACCAGATCGCCTGCGAGCAGGCGGAGAAGTTCTACCACGCCCTGTGCCAGTACAGCCTCTACCGCCAGGCAAAGCACACCCTGAGCATTCTCACCATCACTTCCAACGTGATGTACGGCAAAAAGACCGGCAACACTCCCGACGGCCGGAAGCACGGCGAGCCTTTGGCCCCCGGCGCCAATCCCATGTCCGGCCGGGACACCTCTGGCGCGCTGGCGTCCCTGAACTCGGTGGCCAAGCTCTCCTATGACTACTGCCGGGACGGCATTTCTAACACCTTCTCCATCACTCCTCAGGCTTTGGGCAAGTCGGAAACGGAGCGGATCGACAATCTGGTGTCCATTCTCACCGGCTACTTCGCCCAGAACGCTCACCATCTGAACGTGAACGTGCTCAACCGGGAGACCCTGATCGACGCCTACAACCACCCCGAGAAATACCCCAGCCTGACCATTCGGGTGTCCGGCTACGCTGTGAACTTCTACAAGCTCTCCCGGGAGCAGCAGCGGGAAGTCATCTCCCGGACGTTCCACGTTTCCCTGTGAAGGGCCGGGTGCATTCCGTCCAGTCCCTGGGGGCGGTAGACGGCCCCGGGGTGCGGTATGTAGTGTTTTTGCAGGGCTGCCCCCTGCGCTGCGCTTACTGCCACAACCCGGACACCTGGGAATTTTCCGGCGGCAAAGAACAAGAGGCGGAAGACCTTGTCCGGGAAATCTGCCGCTTTAAACCCTATTTCGGCACAAAGGGCGGAGTCACCGTCTCCGGCGGGGAACCTTTGGCCCAAGGGAACTTTGTGGAAGAACTGTTCCGCCTGCTTCATCAAGAAGGGATCCACACTGCCCTGGACACTTCCGGGGTGGGGGATTTGGAACAGGCCCGGCGGGTGCTGGAACACACCGACCTGGTGCTGGGGGATTTGAAATTCGCCACAAAAGAGGAATACAAAACCTATTGCAAAGGCGACATGGATAAAATTTTGGCTTTTTACCGGCTGGTTACGGAAAAGCAGGTGCCCCTCTGGGTACGGCATGTGGTGGTGCCTGGGCTGAACGACTCTCTGGAAGACATGAGGGCCATCAAAACCTTGGCGGAATCCTTCCCCAATCTGGAGAAAATCGAATGGCTGCCCTTCCACAACCTGTGCCTGGAAAAGTACCAGGCTCTGGGGATCCCCTTCCCCTTGGACGGCACGCCCAACATGGACGACCGCCGTTTGGAAGAACTGGTGGAAAACCTGTAACGTCCCGTCTTTTCCAGGTTCTGTTTCCTCGGTTTTCCCCTTTGAAACTGAACAAGAACCCACGGCGCTGCTGCGCAGCGTGAAAGGCCCGGAAATTCCGGGCCTTTTTTCTTTGCCCGCCCTTTTCCCCAGAGGGGATTTGGGGTATAATACCCGGAGAACGAAAAATCCGTCCTGGCCTTTGGGGCCGCTGAAAAGTCCCCCTTCCAGAGAAAAACCGGAAGAGAGCTTATTGGCCCCTGTCACCTTCCCAGGACTGTTTGTGATATAGGAGCATTTCATGAAACATATTTTACTCATTGCCACAGGCGGGACCATCGCTTCCCGGAAAACAGCGGAAGGCCTGGCCCCTCAGCTCACTCCTGAGGAGCTTTTAAGCTATATTCCCGACGCCGCATCCCTCTGCCATATCGACACGGTTCAGCCCATCAATCTGGACAGCACCAATATCCGCCCGGAACACTGGCTGCTGTTATCCCAGCTGATCGAGGAAAACTATGACCGTTACGACGGATTTGTGATTTGCCATGGCACGGACACCTTGGCCTACACCGCGGCGGCCCTGTCCTATCTGATCCAGCACACCCGGAAGCCCATTGTGCTCACCGGGGCACAGCGCTCCATCGACGAGGACACCACCGACGCCAAAACCAATTTGATGGACAGCCTGCGGTTCGCCTGTTCCGGGGAAAGCGGCGTGTGCATCGTGTTCGGCAGCCACGTCATCGCCGGGACACGGGCCCGGAAATCCCGGACAAAAAGCTACAACGCCTTTACCAGTCTGAATTTCCCCGATCTGGCTTCCGTCCACGAAAGCCGGGTGGTCCGGTATATCCCTTGGACGGAATCCCAACAGCCCCAATTCTACCACAAGCTGAATACCCGGGTCTTCCTGTTGAAGCTGACCCCCGGCATGGACCCTGCCGCTTTCGCCGCTGCCGGCCAGCTTTGCGACGGCCTGATTATTGAGAGCTACGGCATGGGCGGCATTCCCGACCTGTACCTGGACGAGCTGGACAAGCTGATTCGCCAAGGAAAAACCGTGATCATGGCCACCCAGGTCCCTCAGGAAGGCAGTGATCTTTCTGTCTATCAGGTGGGCCACCGGGTCAAGGAGCGGTACCGCCTACTGGAAACCTACGACATGACCTTGGAATCCACGGTGACAAAGCTCATGTGGGTACTGGGTCAGACAAACGACCCCAAAGAAATCCGGCGCCTATTCTGCTCCACCGTCAACTACGATCTCCTGTTTTGACAAGACATTCGCTCCCAAATTCTCCAAACGCTTTCTAAAAATATACCTCTCCCAAAGAAAGGAGCCCTTTTATGAAACGCTGCGCCTTTTTGCTGTTAGCCCTTCTGCTGGTCCTTTCCGGCTGTTCCAGCCAACCCGGCAGTTCCCCCGCCTCGCAAGCCCCTTCCTCTGCCACGGAGGAATCTTCCACCACATCCTCTTCTGCCCTGGACAACCCTTCCGCCCAATCCACTGAGACTGTGGAAATCACCGATACAAACGGTACCACCCTTCCTGTGCCGGAAAACCCCCGGGTGGTTTCCCTGTATGGTTCCTACGCCGAGGCATGGCTTTTGGCCGGCGGGGAGCTGGTAGGAGTCACGGAAGACGCTCTGGAAGAACGGGATCTGGATCTTTCCCAGGACGTCACCATGGTGGGTTCGGTCAAGGAACCCAATGTGGAAGAAATCATCGCTTTGGAGCCGGATCTGGTGATCCTCTCCTCGGACATCGCCAATCAGGTGGATTTGCAGGATACCCTGGAAACCGCCGGACTGCTTTGCGCCTACTACCGGGTGGATACCTTTGAGGACTACGATTTTATGATGGAGCAATTCTGTGCCGTTACCGGGCGGGACGACTTGTACGAGAAGAACGTGACCCAGGTGGCGGCCCAAATTGAGGAGATCAAAAGCACCGCCGCCCTTTCCAGCACTTACTCCCAAGTGCTGCTGATCCGGGCCTTTTCCACAGGGATCAAGGCCAAAACCGATGACGAGCTGGCCGGGGTGATCCTGAAAGACCTGGGCGCCCACAACATTGCCGACGACCACCCCTCTATGCTGGAAGACCTGAGCCTGGAAGAAGTGATTTCCGCCGATCCCGATTATATTTTTGTCACCACCATGGGGGACGAGCAAAAGGCCCTGGACTATCTGAATTCCCTGATTGAGGAAAATCCCGCCTGGTCGGAATTGACCGCCGTAAAAGAAGGCCACTATGTGGTGCTTCCCAAAGACCTGTTCCATTACAAGCCCAACAACCGGTGGGGGGAAAGCTATGAATACCTTGCAAAAATCCTCTATCCCAACTTTTTCCAGTCCTAAAACCGCCCTGCGTCTGGGACTGCTGGTACTCCTGCTGGTGGTGGCAGCGCTCTTGGGTGTGGCGGCAGGGTCTACGTCCATCAAGCTGTTCCCTGCCCTGTCCGAAGTGCTGTCCGGCAACGCGGATTCCGCCGGCGCACGGATCCTTCTCCATGTCCGTCTTCCCAGGGTATGCGCGTCCCTTCTTTCCGGGGCAGCCCTGGCGGTAAGCGGCATGCTGATTCAGGCGGTGCTCTCCAATCCCCTGGCGTCCCCCAATGTGATCGGCGTCAACGCCGGGGCAGGCTTTTTTACCTTTTTGGCCTTGGCCCTGTTTCCGGGCCATGCCAGCTCCGCGCCCATTGGGGCCTTTTTCGGGGCCTTGCTGGCCACTTTGATCGTCTATGCGGTGGCGGCAGGTGCCGGCGCTGGAAAGCTGACCATCATTCTGGCGGGCGTGGCGGTAAGCAGTATTTTTACCGCGGGGATCAACACCATCAAGACCTTTTTCCCCGAGACTCTTTACAACGGCAGCACCTTCCTGATCGGCGGCTTTTCCGGGGTTTCCTTTGGGGACATTTCCCCCGCCTGGCTGATGATTCTTCCGGCACTGCTGTTGGCCTTCCTCATGGCCCGGCCCATTGACGTGCTCTGCCTGGGAGAAGAAACCGCCCACAGCCTGGGGCTTCCTGTGGCTTCCACCCGGTTTGTGCTGATTCTCCTGGCCTGCGTGCTGGCCGGCAGCGCTGTGAGCTTTTCCGGACTGGTCAGCTTCGTGGGGCTGCTGGTGCCCCACATCGTGCGGCGGCTGTTCGGTCAAGGGCATCACCGGGCGCTGATTCCGGCTGCCGCCCTGCTGGGGGCCAGCTTCGTCACCCTGTGCGATCTTCTCAGCCGTGTGCTTTTCGCTCCCTATGAAATCCCTGTGGGGATTCTCCTTTCCTTCCTGGGGGGTCCGTTCTTCCTGTTTTTGATCGTGAAGCAGCGGCGGCACCATTCCGGCAGAAACCCCAAACCCGCCTCGCGGCTTTGGAAATTCTTCCGCCGCCGGGAAGGGGGGTCACCCCATGATTGAGCTGAAACAAGTGACGGCAGGCTATCCGGGAAACAAGGTGCTGGATCAAGTATCTCTCACACTGGAATCGGGGAAGATCACTTCCCTGATCGGTCCAAACGGCTGTGGGAAAACCACCCTGCTCCGGGCGGCCTGCGGCCTGCTTCCCCTGCTGGGCGGGCAAGTGCTGTACGATGGAAAGGAGCTGGGCAAGTTTGGCCGGAAGGAATTTGCCCGGCTGGTATCCATTCTGCCCCAGACCCGTGACGTGCCTTCTATCCGGGTGGAACAGCTGGTGGCCCACGGACGGTATCCCCATCTGAGCTTTGGCCGGAACCTGACGTCGGCAGACCGGGAGAAAATCCACTGGGCCATGGAAGAAACCGGCACCCTGGCCCTGGGGGGAAAGGAGCTTTCCCAGCTCTCCGGCGGCGAGCGTCAACGGGTGTATCTGGCCATGACGCTCTGCCAGGACACGGAGATCCTTTTCCTGGACGAACCCACCACCTATTTGGACATTGGGCAAAAATACGAGATGCTGGAGCTCATCAGCCAAATCAACCGGATGGGGAAAACGGTGGTCATGGTGCTTCACGACCTGTCCCTGGCCTTTTCCTACAGCCACCGGATTGTAGTGCTGGAACAGGGAAAGATCGCCGCCCAAGGGGACGCCCAAAAGGTCTTTGACAGCGGTGTTCCCGCCCAGGTATTCGGTGTGCGCTCCCAGACGCTTACCGTGGGAAACCATCGGGAATACCTGTTTTTCCAGGATCGCTCCCCCCAATAAAACACAAAAACGGCCCGGAGTTTTGGCTCCAGGCCGCTTTTTTATTTCTTTAGGAAATGTCCCGCTGGGCGAAATAGTCGCTTTTCAGAGTGTCGAAGGAAGCTTGCTCCCGGCGATTGACCTGGGTGGTGATCTCCTTCATCTCCGGGGTGACTTCCCCCTGATAATCGCTGGTATAGTAGGTCTCTCCGTCGTACCAGGCGGAATCGGGGAAACAAACCACCCCGCCCTGGTCTCCGAATATGTCGTCCCCCATAAAATACTGGGACTCCACCGGAAGGCTGAACAAGTTGGCGATGGTGGGGGCAATATCCACGGCGGAAACGTATTTCTCCACCTTCTGGGGCGCCTCTCCCTTGGCGTAATAGAAACAGGGCGTACGGTACAGCTCCGGGCTGTCCCCTTCCACTCCCTTCAGCTCCTGAAGGAAGGTCTTGTCCGTCATGTATTTCCCGTAATGGTCCGTATAGAACCACAACACCGTATCTTCCAAACGTCCTTCCTCTTCCAGGCGGTCCACCAATTCTCCCACAAACTGATCGGTTTCCATGGCGTGGGCCACGGCCAAGGTGTACTCCTCCATATTGGCGTCGCTCCCGGTCACCCCCGACTTGGCCACCGCAGCTTCCGCAGCTTCCAGGTGGGGATCGGAAATATTGGCCATTTCGTCCGTATAGGGACCATGGCCGGAATAGGTGATGATAAAGCTGAAAAAGTTTTCTTCCGGAGCGATCTCCTCAAAATCGTTCATCATCTGGCTGTCCAGCATGTAATCTTCCATGCCCATGTCGTACCCGCTGTGATAGGTCATGCCCAGATTCTCATGGATACTCCCCCGGCTGTAAATCCCCGGATTGGCTGGGTGGAAGGAATTGGACGTATATCCCGCCTGGGTGAAAAGGTGGGGCAGGGAATTGGGAAAGCTGTTGGTGGAATACACACTGCTGGACAATCCCGTTACCGAGGGCAGCAAACTTGTCAGGGAGATAAACTCCGTGTTGAAGGTGCCCGCCGAAAGGAACAGGGGCGTATAGTGGTGGACAAAATCCGTGCCTTCCTGCTGGAGCCGGTACAGGTTGGGCGTATACTCCGGGGTAATCAGCCAGGTATCCATGGATTCCATCATCACCAGGATCAGGTTCTTCCCCTGGAAACGTCCGGTCATTTCATTTTCCCCGCTGATCTCCTGGGACCGCTCCTCATAATAGGCGTCCAGTTCCGACAGCTGAATGGGACTGCCTTCCAATCCGAAAGACACCACAAAATCCCGGACCGTGTACTGGTACAGCCCGGTGATCATCAAATTCCGGTTGGAATCGGTAAACTCCTTGTAGGATTCCGCTTCGCTGCTGGGATCATAGGTCGTACCCCACCACATGGTATCCGACTTGGGCAGCAGGGACTGGTGAAGGGCCACCACACAGGCCACCGCCCCCACAGCTGCCACCCCAGCGCCTACCCGCAGGGGCCAGCGCCGCTTGCCGGGGGTATGCTTGGGGACCAGTACCGCTCCCAGAACCAGACAGAGGACCGCCAACAGAATACAGGCAATCAGCGCTTTCCGCAGATTCAAATAGGACCAGCTGAAAAACTTGGCTCCGTCGCCGGCGAAATTCATATCGGAAAAGGTGAAAAATTCTCCGAAGATATTGAACATCACCCCGTGGAGCACGGTGAGCAGCCCAAAAAACAAGGCGTAGACCCCCATGAGAATCCGCCTGGCCAAGGGTGGCAGCAGTGCCGCCACCGCCGTCAGCAGCAGGGACCAAGCTCCGGTAAACACCAGCGCCCGCCAGTCCAGAAACCGGGTGCTTCCAGCAAACCGGTAAAAGTACCGCAGGCCAGCGTCGAATAAAACCAATCCGGCAAAACAAAGGGGCAAGCTGGCCCATCCCAGCTTCGCCCGCCATTCTCCCAATTTTGAAATCACAGTCACATTTTCCCCGGTCATAAGTAAAGAAACCTTCTCGTGTGTAAAATATGTGTTAAATATACCACAGTTTTTCCGAAACCGCAAGAAAACCCACTCCCTTCTCCTGGGAAATCACCGCTTTTTTCCCCAAGGGTTTTGTGGTATGATTACTTTGTATTTCTTTTGTTTTGACAATCCCCTTTGGGAATAGAAAGGTGTTGATTTGTATGGCAAGCATGCGTATCGGCTTTTTGGGATTCGGCAACATGGCCCAGGCCATGGCCAAAGGCTTCCTTCAAAGCGGCGTGGTGACCAGGGATAACCTCTCCGCCTGCGCCAAACGCTGGGAAAAACTCCAGCAAACCACCGCCCCTCTGGGAGTGGTCCCCTGCCAGGACAGTCTTCAGGTATTGGAGCGTTCCGATCTGCTGATTCTGGCGGTGAAGCCCTATTTGATCCGGGAAGTGCTGGAGCCGCTGAAAGACAAGCTGGAAGGGAAAATCCTGCTCTCTGTGGCAGCGGGCTGGCTTTGCGGCCAGTTTGAGGAGATTCTCCCCCCTGGGGTCCACCATTTGAGCACCATGCCCAACACCCCGGTGGCCATTGGCGAAGGGGTGGTGCTTCTGGAACAGGAACACACCCTTTCCCCGGAAGAATTCGCCCAGGTGAAGGAGTTATTCTCCGCTTTGGGGACGGTGGAAACCGTTACGGCAGCTCAGATGGGCATTGCCGGCACCCTGAGCGGCTGCGGCCCCGCCTATGCTGCCATGTTCCTGGAAGCCCTGGGGGACGCCGGAGTGCTCCACGGCCTGCCCAGGGACCTTTCCTACCGTCTGGCGGCTCAGATGCTGGCAGGCACTGGAAAACTGCACCTGGCCACCGGCCAGCACCCAGGCGCCATGAAGGACGCCGTCTGCTCTCCTGGCGGCACCACCATCAAAGGCGTGGCCCAGCTGGAACGCCGTGGATTCCGCGGGACTGTCACTGACGCTATCACCGCTGTTTTGGAATCCAGAAAATGATCCTCCTCTCTGGGAGTAACTGTCTGCTTCTTTGCCTGAAATAAAAGGATAAAAATTATCCGGATGATGCCTTTTAAAGCATTATTATCCGGATATTTTTTACAATTTTGGCATATTTTAATACACTTTTATTAGTCTATAGCAGACTGCATGGCTATAGACTTCCGCTGTTTTAGAGTAAATAAAATAGACAATTTTTACTAGAAACTATAAGCGATGGCTTTTCTGCAAATATTGCGCTTTCTATTTTGAATTCTGGATTAAACTTGATTTTAAGTTTCAATTACAGTACAATTAGAACTAATTGCCTGCAAAGGAGTTTGGGGGGTTATTGTTATGATGTGGGAATTTTTTGAAAAACTTGATGAAATGGTGTATGTTTCCGATATAGAAACACACGAATTGATCTATATGAATCAGCACCTCCGGGAATCCCTGGGTTATAATAATCCTGAAGAGTACAAGGGGAAAATGTGCTATCAAGTTCTGCAAGGCGCCCAGCGCCCCTGTGATTTTTGTACCAATTGCAAGCTCCAGTTGGGAGAGTTTGTCACATGGATCCATAAAAACCCCTTGCTGAATAAGCGCGTCCTGCTGAAAGACAGCCTTATTGAGGCGGATGGACGAAAGTACCGGATCGAACTGGCCATCGACGCGGATTCGGAAGCCGGCAGTAAACCATCCTATTACTACACCCGCTGTGAATCCATCTTGAATGAATGTATCCAACAGATCTTTTCCACCGCCAGCGCGGAGGAATCCATCCACAAAATGCTGGCTTATATTGGGCAAACGTTTGACTGCGACCGGTCCTACATCTTTGAGTTTCAAGATTCCAACAACATGACCAGCAACACGTACGAATGGTGTTCTGACCAAGCGGTCCCCCAAAAAGACCTGCTACAAAACATTTTCCTGTCCGCCATTGACTGGTGGCTGTCCCTGTTTTCTGACAACCGGGTCACGATCATCCCCGACTTGGAAGAGATCCGAGGTCAACATCCGGAATCTTATGCCATTTTGAAACCTCAGAATATTACCAGCCTGGCGGCCGGTCCCATCAAAACGGAGGGGAAAATCATCGGGTTTATCGGCGTGGATAATCCCAGCAAGCAGATGATGCCCATGCTAGAATCCTTTTTAAACGTAATCGGTTATTTTACATCCACACTCCTGCGGCGCCGGGATCTGATAGTCCGCTTGAACAACCTGAGCTACCATGACCAATTAACAGGAGCCCTTAACCGCCACGCTCTTTCCGAGCAATATGGAAATCTGTCCATGGAATCCGTGGGAATTTTCTACTTTGATATCACCGGCTTAAAAAAGGTCAATGACTCCCTAGGGCATGAGGCTGGCGACCAGCTGATCTGCCATTGCTATCAGCTGCTCAAAGAGGGGCTGGGCATTGATATGCTTTACCGTACCGGCGG